>JBEKUQ010000151.1:0-6110 GCA_049514835.1 Verrucomicrobiota bacterium
CCGATGGGAGGGGAGAGGGTCAGGGTGAGGTGAGGGTTCATGGGGAGAGTTCCCCCGACGGCAACTTGCGCATTGCTCCCCCTAGCCTGCCGCTGCTCGGCAAACTCCCGTGGAACAATCGGCGTCCGCCTGCTGTTCCCTCTCCGCTCCCATCCGATGGGAGGGGAGAGGGTCAGGGTGAGGTGAGGCTTCATGGGGAGGACTGCTCGCCGTGATTTCATCAATGGGGTTCCTCGGTTAAAATCGCAGCGCCGGGCTGACCCGCGAACCATGCACCGCCTCGTGGCATCCCGCCGTCCAGCACGTGCCTTCCTGCACGCGCGTGCTGTGCTCGCTGCCCCCGATCAGCAGCACGCCCCCTTTCTGCTGCTGCAGGTGGCACTTCAAACACAGATTCGCGTCCCGCACCGTCAACAATTTCGCATTGACAGATCCGTGCGGCGTGTGGCAGATCGTGCAGCCCTCCCGCAGCGCCTCGTGCTCAAACACAAACGGCCCCCGCTGCTCCGCGTGGCAGCGCTCGCACATCTCGTTCTCCGACAAAATCGCCGTTCCTCCGCCCGCGTGAATCGAACCCTTGTGCGGCGAATGGCAGTCCGTGCAGGCCAGCTTGCCCTCCGGCACTTGATGATGGCTCGGCAGCGTCAACTGACCCCGCACGTCCGCGTGGCATTGAAAGCACATCGTCTCCGTCGAACGTCCCGGCGCCTCCGCCAGCCGCGCCCCGTAGCTGCCCGTTTGCGCGCGTCCAGGTTTAAACGTGTAAGGCGGCAAAGTCTCGCCCCCTGAATCCGCGTGGACGCTGCACGGCCCGTGGCACGATTCGCAACCCGCGTTCAGCGCGTTGGTCCCCGGCGCCATCAGCCGCGCGTGGTCCGCCGTCGCAAATCCCCGGTAAATCTCGTCGTGGCACTGCTCGCATTCCTTCGAGCCGATATACTTCGCCCCGGGCACGTTCGGCAGCAACACCACCGACCGGCTGGTCGTCCCGCACGAGATCGCCCCCAGCGCCAGCGTCAGCCCCGCCGCCGCCAGCGCCAGCGCCCGCGCGTGCCGTTCCGCCTGCCGGGCCAGGAAGCTGAGGTTGCTTTTCATCATAAACTCGTTCTGCTACGGGTACAGCTCGTTGTAAATCCACGTTTCCGCCTGATCCAGAAGGTCCAGTACATAATCGGGATTATGCACGCCCAGGCTCTGGTCGCTGAAAACTATATAAACATTGAACCGCGCCTTTCGAATGTTGGTCGGGATTAACGCCTGCTCCGCCGCGTTCGGTCCCGCCACGACGCCGGGGGACAAACCGCCGGGCGTCGTATATTCCCAGGCGTGGCTTCCGTATTTGCTGCGCAGCGCCGCGGGGGCGCCGTTCGTCGCCCAGTAATCCAAGTCCAGCGTCAACTCTTGCACGTAATTGGAATTGCCCTTCTGAAGCTGCCGCACTAGCTTCGTGAATTGCGGCACCGTGTCCAGGGTCCCATGACATTCCGCGCACACCTCAAAGCTCTCCACCGTGAACTTGTGCCCGCCGTCCCCCGGCGACGCCGCGCTGACAAAGGGCGTCGTTTGCATGTGGCAGGCCACGCACTGGTTGGTCAGCCGGGTCGCATGGCCGGCCGCGTAATGCGTCAGCGGTGCCTCCAGTTCCCCCACCGTCCCCATCAGCAGGTTATACTGCGGCGACAGATGCGGCGCCGCGCCGGAATTGGTCCACGACGCCCCGGCATCATTGTGGCATTGCCCGCACACGTTGATGCTCGCGTTGTAATAATTGCTGAACACTCCGTTCGTCGGCATGGAATAGTCGTTCGTCGAGGCCAGCGGATAGCGCAGTTGCGCCGGATAACCGTTGGTCTGATGCGGGTCGTGGCAATTGGCGCACTGGATTCCCAAGGCAACGTCGTTCGTCAGCGGCGCCAAGCCCGCCATCAGGCTCAACCGCGCCGTCCCGGAGTGGCATCGCCCGCAATGGTCCACCTGATTGGTGGCGTTCAAGTTGGGAATCACCTCCGTGTGCCCGCTCGTCTTCCATTCCGCGTACCGGATGGAATGGCAGCCTCCGCACATCGTGGACGCCGCCTCCACCCGCGGCACCTGCGTCGGATCATCCGGATTCGCCGCGTGATAAGTCGCCGGCCCGTGGCAATTCTCGCATTGCACCCCTCCCAGTTTCGGCGTCTGCGCCAAGGTGCTGAATCCCGTCGCCAGCCCGTAACCCACCGTATGGCAGGCCAGACACGCCCCGTTCGTTTCGCCGCCTTTGCTCACAAACTCCGCGTTCGTCAGCGCCCCCGCGTGCGCCGTCCGCTCCACCGTGCTCAGTATGGGCAAATGGCAGCCCGCGCACGTCTGCCAGCCCGCGTAATGCGGTCCCGGGCCGGACACGCGGAAAAATCCGTTGGATAAAGTAGTGTTGACAGTAGCTTGCCGGTTCAAATTCGTGTCCTTCCCCGCCGCCTGCCACTTCGCATTCGTCAAGCTCCCGCTTTGGAACACCTGGTAATATCCGGGCGGGCCGTCCCAGGTGATGCTCACCCCGTTGCTGCCCCGGCTGATCCCCGTCACCACCGGCACACCGGGCATTCCGCCCTTCTGCGGGAGGCTCAGATGTTGCACGCTCTGGGCGCGCGCCGTCCCACACGCCGCCGCCAGCATTCCTCCCATAACGTACAACAACAGCTTCTTCACGCCCGTTGGAATTCCCGAATGTCGGTGGGAAGTCAAGCGCGGAAACCCCCTTATCGCCGCGTCGCGCCGTCCCCGTAGGGCAGGCCTCCTGCCTGCCGGTTCGCGCGGCTTCCAGCCGCGCCCCAGCCTCGGCCAATTCGGATTGCGCCCCGCTGTATCACTGCGCCGCCTTGATCTGTTGCAGCGCCTCTATTTGCGCCTTGGACTCCATGACAATTTCCTTCAGCTTCGCCGCCTGTTCCTTCTTGGCCTGCTCCAGCTCCTTCCCCGCCGCCTCCAGTTCCGTTTGCGACTGGCTGCTTTCCGCTTGCAGATACCGTTCCTCCGCTTGCTTCACCTTGGCCTCCATTTCCTGCCCCGTCTTCTTGAATTGAGTCACCGCCGCCGCCCGCAATTGTCGCGATCCTTCCTCCACAGACACCGCAGCAAGGTTGGGAATCGCCCGTCTCACCGCTTCCAGCGTGGCCCCGCTGGCCTTCCTCGCCGCCAGCGCTGCCGGCGGGTCGCCTGTCTCCACGCCCGCGATTGCCCGGCTCAAGTCCCACTCCAGCGCCGGCTCCCACTCCGGGGCCAGCGATGCGACACTTTCCTTGTGCCCGCCCCGCACCACCGCGATGCCGAAGTAACAAACCTCCCCCTTGTCCCGGTTGAAGGCCTTGATGCCATCCGCCTCCGCCGCGTTGGCCGCGGCGGCAGAAATTGTATTGACTCTCGCGACCTTGATCTTGCCGCCCGCCGCCTGCTCGTATCGCGCCAGCATTTGATCCACCCGTCCTGCGAGTTCCCTCCTGTCTTCTCCGACGCTGCCGGGATCCAGCAATGAATAAAACCGGATTTCCACCGGCGAACCGAGCCGTTGCAGCACCGCCTGGGTCGCCGCCGAAAGCGGCGCCGTTCCCCCGCTCTCCGCTCCGGACGCCCCGCGCCCCGGCGCGCGCGCAGTCCACAATGCGCTCACCGTGATTCCCGCGGCGAAAAAGGCCAATCCCATCACCATGGCGCGGACGCCTTTCCCCGTGCCTTCGCGCCCCCGGTCCGCCATGCTCGTGTTGTTCGCGGTTGTTTGGCTCATTGATTTCCTTTCTCGTTCGTTTTAGATTGGCGGCTGGCCAACCCGCCCGCCCCCAGGGATTGAGGCGAATTAAATTTCGGCCTCGCGCCGCGCCTTGCCACCCGTTCAGTTTATCTTTACGCGATAGAACTGTTGCATATTGTTACCCCGGGTTGGTGTCAGGTAGCTGATCGAGCCGTTGGTGGTCGCCACTATCGGGCTTCCAACATCTGTCCAGCCGCCGCCCAGGAAGTTGATCGCTTGGATCTGATAAGTGTTCCCTGCCACCGTGTTAAAGGTGATGTCGGCCGCCGTGTAAATCTGCACCGTGTTGGTGCCGCCGAGCAGGTCTTGCGATCCATTTATCTCCACCACTCCGCTAGGCAGCGAAATTCCCTTCACCAGCGGATTCAGGCCCAGCGCGTATTTCAGCCAGTTCGGAATGCCGTCTCCAGCCGGTTCCGCGTTCGGTGCGCCGTTGGCGTTGGTCAGCGAGCCAAAATACTGGAGCACCCACGCATCCGGCAATCCGCCCGGCACCGACACGCCCGTCAAGTTGGCGATGGAGGCCTTGAGCAGCCCGGTCGCAAACGGCGCGTTATGCACGCCCAGGCTGCCGTCATTGGCTACAAACTGCCAGTTGTAGGCCGCCTGCAACTGCGCCTGCGTCCAGTTCGTCTTCACCGATAGACTGCTCTTCACCGTGCCGTCCACCACGCCGCTCGAATTGGGCAGCAGTTGTGAGAGCTGGTTCAGTAGAATCTGCACCTCGGTCTGGACCCCTTGGATGGTGCCGGTATTCGCGTAATCCTCCACCGGGAAGTTGAAGTTGGTGATCCCACCGTGGCATTTGTTGCACACCGCCACCTGGTCCACCTCGCTCGCCACGCCGCTGTTGGTGACGTAGTATTTCATTTCGAACGTATGCTCGCCCGAAAGCAGATAGCCCGGATCGCTCGAAGCTATGGTTTGCATGTGGCAACCGACGCACACGTTGCTCACCGTTAGGCGGTGTGCCGAACTGGGAATCACCAGACCGTAGGTGATGGCGTTGGCCGCCTCGATCATGTCCCCCTGCGGTCCGTCGTGCGGCCCAAAGCTCGAGCCTCCCGCCCAGGTCGCCTTCCCCAGCGCATACTGCACCACGTTGTTGGTCGCGCCGCCATCGCGGGAATGATGGCATTCCAGGCACAGTTCTCCTTCTCCCGCGTTGGTGATCACCGTCCCATCGCCCAGCGTCACCGCCGCCAGCGTTCGGATCAGGTGCGGATTGTTCGTCGGCACCGTGCCGCCGTGCGGCTCGTGGCAGGTCTGGCAGTTGATGGATGCGTAGGCGGTGTTGGTCGCGGCAAAACTCGTGATCGTGCCACCCGCCACGCTGTTGGAAATGTCGTTGTTGATCCGCGTGACAAACCCGTAGGCCGTGTGGCACATCACGCATTGGTCGCGGCCCGCCCCGCTCGGGATGGTCGCCGCTGTGCTTTGTCCGCCGGCATGGGCGGAAACCAGCCATTGCGTTCCATAAACGTGGTGCGTCGGGTCGTCATGGCATTGATTGCAAGTGCCCGCGTTATTGGTGGACACGGCGATCCTCGGCCAGTTCACGGCGTTGGTATTGCCGAAGGCATACAAGTGTTCGCTCGCCGGCCCGTGGCAATTCTCGCATTGGATGTTGGCCAGGTTGGCCACATCGTAGTAGTTCGTCTCCATGGACGCGAAATTGCCGTTGGTCAACACCGCCGGAAATACCCAGCCTTCGGCCTGCGCCGTCGAGTAGAATCCGTTGTCCGCCAAACTCGCCGCATTCGTGTCGTAACCGACCGTATGGCATTGCAGGCACGACTGGCTGTAATGGGACCCCAACACGCCGTTGATGCCTTGTGTAAAGATGCTCGCGTGGGCCGTGTTCTCCCAGATCGGCACCTTGGGCGGCGCGCCGCCGTTGGCCCCGTGGCAAACCGTGCAATAGCCGTATCCAAAATACGTTCCCGCGTTGATCGAAAGCGTCACATTGGTGGTGCCGTTGGTCAGCGTGCCAATCGTCGCGGTTATGATGTACGGGTGTTCCCCGGTCGTCAGATCGGGCCGAAACACCGCCCGCCCGGCCACCTGATACACCAGTTGGTCTGCCGGCTCAAACACCCCCAAATTCGTGGGCAACGGGCTGGCCGTGATCACCGCTGCCGATCGGAGCGGCTTTTGCGTGATCGCAAAGCTCACGTTCGTGATGGTCGAGGCGGCAAAAGCCAGGTTCACATCCACCTCCAGATAAACCGGCGTGCCCACGCCGACCGTATTCAGGCCGCCGGAATACTCGGTGTTCGCCGGCATCCCGGAGCGGCTGATGTCCCCAGGGGTGAGGGGCCGCGAGATC
>JBEKUQ010000152.1:0-6107 GCA_049514835.1 Verrucomicrobiota bacterium
TGGCACCACCAACTGGCCCTTGGAGGTGACGTAGGCGGTGTTCATTGTGTCTGTCATTTTGATAATAGAATGGCACAAGTCGAAATGTAAGGCAAGAATAAAATGTAAGGCGTTTTCAGGGGGGTGTGAGACAAAATTCTTCCTTGAAAGCCGTCTTCCAGGGAGAATCACGGGATTTAGCACATCGGCTTCGCCTATACAGCCGCCTTCTCCGGCTCTCTCCTGAAGGCACGAACCCGGGCAGGAGGAAAACATTAGGATGAGGCGAGCGCAAAGCCGAGCCGGTGGAAAAGCTCGACCTCACCCCGGCCCTCTCCTGGAGGAGAGGGAGAATCGTCCGCCGTCTCACGGAAAACCCGCGACGGCATTGGCCGGACGACCAGCCCTCAACCCGTGAGCGCCGCTGCGTGTTCCTTCTCCCAGGGGGAGAAGGTTAGGATGAGGGCGAGCCACGAAGAGTTTTGTCTCACACCCGCCTGCCGATTCGCCTTGCACTACGCCCATCATTAGGATCATACTGCAGTCGAATTCTTTCCGCTGACCAAATTGAGAAAAACTACTATGAAAACCACAATGCTTAGCATGGTCCTGCTGGCCGGTCTTTCGGCCCTCGCACAGACAAACCAGTCGGCGCATCCCTCGCCGTACAACTTCCCGGGAGTTCAGTATCCGCAGATTGAACCCGACGCCCGGGTCACCTTCCACTTCAACGCCCCCAACGCGCAAAAAGTGCAGGTCTCCATCGTCAACGTTCCGTTTGATATGGTCAAGGGCGACGACGGCGTGTGGAGCTACACCACCGGCGAACCGCAGGCCCCGGGGTATCACAACTACTGGATGATCGTGGATGGCGCGCTCACGCTGGACCCGCGCACCGGCGCATTCATCGGCTATGGCCACATGTGCAACGGCTTTGAAGTCCCCGATCCGGAGGGCGCCTTCTACGCCTTGAAAGATGTTCCGCACGGCAACGTTCTGATTAAGAACTACTTTGCCAAGTCCACCAATGCCTGGCGTCACATCTACGTTTACACGCCGCCGGGATATGAATCCGCCACTTCCACCCGTTACCCAGTGCTCTATTTGCAGCACGGCGGCGGCGAAGATGAACGCGTCTGGATTGAAATGGGCCGGGCCAATCTCATCCTCGACAACCTGATTGCCGACGGCAAGGCCAAGCCCATGATTATTGTCATGGAAACCAGCGCCGTTGGCAGCGCCGGCTTCCCCGGCCCCGGCATGGGCGGCCCTCGCCGAGGCCCGGCTCCTGCTGGCGGGACCAACGCCGCCCCGGCTCGCGGCGGCTTTGGACGCGGCGGGTTCGGCGGTCCGGGCGGCGGCGCCTATGGGCAACTCATGGTCAACGATTTGATCCCCTGGATTGACAGCAACTTCCGCACCCTCGCCGACCAGCCCCACCGGGCCATGGCCGGCCTCTCCATGGGCGGCATGCAGACCCATAACGTCACCATGGCCCACCTCGACAAGTTCTCCCACATCGGCCTGTTCAGCGGCGGGAGCATCGGCACGAATGAGATTACCGACGTGCCCGCATTCAAGGAGAAGGTCAGGGTCCTGTTCGCAAGCTGCGGCAGCAAAGAAAACCCAGCCGGCATCCAGGCCAGTCACGATGCCCTTGAGCAGATCGGCGTCAAGAACACCGTCTATGTGTCGCCGGGCACGGCGCACGAGTGGCAGACCTGGCGACGCAGCCTGCGTGAATTCGCCCCGTTATTGTTCCAAGATAAATGAGTCCCATCCGTTCGTCTGATTGAGAAAGAACTGCGATGAAAACCACAATTCTTAGCATGGTCCTGCTGGCCGGCCTTCCGGCCTGGGCCCAGACAAACCAACCGGCGGTGGAGGACTTCAAGCCTTCGACGCTGAATCAGTCCGGCAAACAGTATCCGCAGGTCAACTCGGAAGGTCGCGCCCGATTTCGCATCGCGGCGCCCCAGGCCACAAATATCACCGTCGGCCTGGGCGGGCGAACGGTCTTGACCAAGGGTGAGGACGGCGCCTGGGTCGGCACATCTCGGCCGTTGGACGAAGGGTTTCATTATTACAGCATCAATATTGACGGGGCCGACGTGCCGGATCCAAACACCCTGTATTTCTATGGCGCCGGTCGCTGGGGCAGTGCGATTGAGATTCCCGCCGCGGATCAGGACTTTTACGCTCTCAAGAACGTGCCCCACGGCCAACTCCGGGAGGTTCTCTACTTCTCGAAAACCAGCAATACTAACCGCCAGTGCTTTGTTTACACGCCGCCGGATTATGATAAAGACCTCAACAAGCGCTACCCGGTGCTCTATCTCCAGCACGGCGCGGGTGAAGACGAAACCGGCTGGGGCAACCAGGGTCGCGCCGGTCTGATCCTGGACAACCTGATTGCCGAGGGCAAATCCAGGCCCTTCATCATCGTCATGGAAAACGGCGGCGCTATTGGCGGCGGTGGCGGTCGTGGCGCGCGGCGCGGCGCGCCTCCGGATGGCGCGGCGGCGACCAACGACCCGGCGGCCGGGGCGGTCGTGGCGGAGGCTTCAACTTCAGTGCCTTTGAGCAGGTTCTCATCAATGACCTGATCCCCTGCATTGATGCCAACTTCCGCACCCTCGCCGATCAGCCCCATCGCGCCATGGCCGGCCTCTCCATGGGCGGCATGCAGACCCGGACCATCACCATGGCCCACCTCGACACGTTCTCTCATATCGGCATCTTCAGCGGCGGCACCATTGGAACGAACGATATCTCCGATTTGCCCGCCTTCAAACAGAAGGTCAAAGTCGTCTTCGTCAGCTACGGCAGCCGCGAAATCGATTCCGGCAATCGCCGCGGCGGCGGCGGCAACCGCGGCGGCGGCAGCACCGACGCCAAGGCGAACGACGAAGCGCTCAAAGCGGCTGGCATCAACAGTCACTTCTACGTATCGCCGATGACCGCTCACGAATGGCAGTCTTGGCGGCGGAGCCTGCACGAGTTCTCCCCGCTCTTGTTCAACGACTGATGCGACGCCCTCAACTTCGTCTGCTCCCGCCCTGGCCGCGTCTGTGGTCCATATCAAGGCCGCAATCAGGCTCCATCGCGGTTGCCGGGTTTTTGACCCGACGCGATACCCTTCAGTGGATCGTGGTGCGGTTGCTTTGGGGTCGGTTCGCTACTCGGCGCCAGCCAGGCTCAGCGTAAACCCCTTCAGCGGTTTGTCCTCCGCGTCGAGAAAGCGGGCGCAGAAATCACTCACTCCCGGGGAGTTGATGATGGCGCAGCGTATGACGTTCGGTCCCTTTTTGAGGGTGAGGCGCCTGGAGACCCCGTCATCTTTCATCATGTGGCGGTCGCCGTAGAGGTCGATGACTTCCTTGCCGTTCAACCACCAGATGGAGGCCGCATTGGAGCCAACGGCCAGGCGCACGTTGGGCATCTCCTGCGGGCAGTTGACGACGGTGACGGCCCAAAACACGACGTTGAAGGTCGGCTTGTTGAGGGCGTAGGCAAAGTGATACAGGTTGACGTCGTATTTGCTCGTGTCCACGGCGTGCCAGGCGAGGTCCGAGTCGCCGACGGTCACCTTGTCGCCATCGTGCGGAATGACGGTGAACTGGTTGGGGAAGTACTCCTTCTTTAGGGTCTTCTGGACGAAACTGTCGGTCAGTTCTCCGTTGTTACGGATCGCCACGCGAATCGGTTCGAGAATCAACCAGCGTTGCAGAAAACCGTCAGGGTCGGGCGCCTTGGGGGCGGAGCCGGGTGCCGTGAGGTTGGGCGCGGGGCCGCGGGCAACCACGCCTTGTTCGGCGGCCATCGCCAGAAGCGCTGAGCCGGCCAAAAGTGCAAATACGGGCCTCAGGATGGCAGGGTGTCTTTGTTCAGTCATGCGGGGTTCAGTTTGGGGGACTCGGCGACGCGGCGGGCGGCCAGTTCCCGTTCGATTTCGTCCACCTGCTTTTGGCCGAGCGGACAGATCAGGAGAGTCACGGCGTTCAGCACGGCGCAGAGGCCGGGCACCAGCGAAAAGGCGAGCGTGATGCCGAGCAAAGCCGCAGGGGATTGCACGGCGCCTTTCACATAGCCGAAGAGATCCAGGAACAGCGGCAGAAGGAAACCGGCGAGCACGACCCCGGTCTTGATCGCGAACAGCGACGCCGCATAGACCAGCCCGGTCGAGCGCCGGCCAAATTTCCATTCTCCGTAGTCGGCCACGTCGCCATAAAGCGCCCACGTGACCGCGGCCACCGGGCCGGCGCAAAGTTGGGAGATCGCATTGACCGCCAGTTGGAGGCCAAAGTTGTCCTTGGGCAGGAAGAAAAACAAGGCGAAGCTCAAACCCGCGATGGCGCTGAGCACGCCGGCGTAGTACTTCTTGTCAATCTTCCGCGCAAACCGTCCGAGGCAGGCCGTGCCCAGCACCAAACTCAGCGAACCCGTGCTCAGAAAGATCGTGCTCCGGTCCAGGCCCCAAAGGACTGCCTGGCCGTCATCCCCTACCACGTATTTGAAGTAGTAGAGCGTGCTCCCACCCCGCAACGCGAAGTAGGTCGTGGCCAGAAGCGACGAGATCAGCATCATGAGACACGGCTTGTTGTGAAACAGCTCGCCCAGTTCCTCCCGCACATTGGTCTTCTGTTGCGGCGGCGGCGTGACCCGCTCCCGGGTCGTCGCGAACGTGATCCAGAACAGGATCACCGACACGACCGCGAAAATCGCCATCGTTCCCTGGAAGCCCAGCATGTCGCTGCCGCCGCCAAGGTATTTCACCAAGGGCCGGACGAACAGGGAGATGAGCAGCGCCCCGCCAAACGCGCCCACAAACCGGAAGCTCGACGCCACGGCGCGCGTGCGCGACGAGGGGCTGATCACACCCAGCAGCGACGAGTAAGGCACATTGATGACCGAGTAGCTCGTCAACATCAACCCGTAGGTGATGTAGGCGTAAATGATTTTGCCGGTCGGACCAAAGTCCGGGCCGGCAAATACCAGGTAGCCACAAATGCCGTAAGGGATGGCGCCCCAAAGCAAATACGGACGAAACTTGCCCCAGCGGGTCCGCGTCCGGTCGGCGAGCAAGCCGATGAGCGGATCGTCAAACGCGCCAACGACGCGGACAATCGGCATCATCCACAACAGCGCCGTCGCGGAAATGCCCCAGACGTCCGTGTAGTAATAGGTGAGAAAAATGTTGAAGGTCTGGAAAAAGAAATTCGAGGCCGTGTCTCCAAGGGCGTAGCCGATGTACTCGCTCGGCTTGAGACGGTCGCCGGCGGCTGGAGACGGTGGAGCCGATGAGTTCATGGTTGCGCGACTCGGCCAGGGAGGACGACATGGTTTGAAACAATCGCGGGATTAGGCTGCATGGTGAAGTGGAAGATCAGCCCAGTTCGATCTGGACCTTTACGCTCGTCGGTTTCATCTGGCTGGCGTAGTCGAAAGCCGCCACCGAGTCCGCGAACGCGTAGCGATCAGTGATGAGCGGGCGCACATCAATCTTGCGGCTCCCCATCAGCGCGAGCGCGCGCGGGTAAACATGCGCATAGCGAAAGATCGTCTCCAGGCGCGCTTCCTTCACCTGCGCGGCCACGATGTCGAACGGCACCGGCGTCCCCGGCATCCCTATGAGCACAACGCAGCCGCCGGGACACAGCGCGTCGAGTGCCTGCGCGAACGATTGCGGCAGTCCGACCGCATCGAAGACCACGTCGGCGCCCCAGCCGCCGGTCGCGCGCCGCACCAGCGCGCCCAGATCCGCCTCGCGGACGTTGACGGGAGTGATCGGGCCGAGCGTGGCGGCCAGCGCCAGTTTTGGCGCCTGCACATCGGTGATGAGCACGCGGCTGCAGCCTCCCGCCAGTGCGGCCAGTGCGGTGACCATCCCAATCGGGCCGGCCCCGAGCACCACCGCGAGGTCCCCGGGCTTGATGCGGGCCTTGCTCGCCGCGTGCATGCCAACGGCCAGCGGCTCCACCATCGCGCCTTCCCCGAAGCTCACGTTCTCCGGCAGGCGAAAAGTGAAAGCCGCCGGATGGACCACCGTCGGACGCAAACAGCCATGCACTGGCGGCGTAGCCCAAAAACGCACGGCCGGATCGAGATTGTAAAGTCCGAGGCGCGTC
>JBEKUQ010000153.1:0-6098 GCA_049514835.1 Verrucomicrobiota bacterium
CGGTCGGGGCGGGCGATGCCTTTACGGCGGCGCTGGCCTTGGGAGTGCTGGCGGCAAAGCCGCTGGCAGCCATCAACCGCAAGGCCAACCAAGTGGCACGGTATGTCTGTTCCTGCGCAGGCGCGACTCCGCCGCTGCCCGAGTTTCCAGAAGCGTGATGAATTGGCTGCCGTTTCGCATCGGCCAAAAGAAGAACGACGGAAGAAAACTGCACAGGATGCGCAAAAAGATACAGCCGGCCGGCGATGCCGAAGTGGAATGGAACATGAATCCGCGACCCAAAAAGCGCGTAATTGGGGCGGAAAGGCCTGTTTCTTACAATTTCCTAACAGCGGATGAGAAAGTGGCATTCCAACTGCTGATTTGAACGGTGGAATTGGAGAAGGCGTTGCCTCTCAGAAGAAGTCCTTTAGCGAACCAAATCAAGTCAAGCCCCCGGCAACGAGGGCCATCAAAGGCAGTCCAGAACAAGATAAAACGATAAATTAGACTATCTTATGAACACCCCAAAAAGCGTGATGGAACTGGCGAAGAAGCAGGGCGCCAAAATGGTTGATGTTAAGTTTGTTGACACCTTCGGCACCTGGCAGCATTTCAGCCTGCCCATTTCCGAGCTGACCGAGGAGGTCTTTGCCGAAGGCTACGGCTTTGACGGCTCCTCCATCCGCGGCTGGAAATCCATCGAGGCCTCCGACATGCTGGCCATGCCCGATCCGGACACCGCCTTCATTGACCCGTTCTGCGCCGTGCCCACCCTCTCCCTGACCTGCACCATCGCCGAGACCGGCACCAAGGAGCTTTACACCCGCGATCCCCGCGGCATCGCCCGCCGGGCCGAGAAGTACCTCCGCTCCACCGGCCTGGCCGACGCCGCCGTCTTCGGGCCGGAGGCCGAATTCTTTATCTTTGACAATGTCCAGTTTGACGCCCAGTGCAACGGCACCTTTTACTCGGTGGACTCGGAGGAGGCGATCTGGAACAGCGGGCGGGAGGAGGCCCCCAACCTGGGCTACAAGATCCGGCACAAGGAGGGCTATTTTCCGGTGGCCCCGCACGACACCCAGCAGGACCTCCGCACCGAGATGTGCCTGGTGATGGAGGAACTGGGGATCAAGATCGAGCGCCAGCACCATGAAGTGGCGACCGGCGGGCAGGCCGAGATAGATTTTCGGTTTGACACCCTGGTGCGCACGGCCGACAACATGATGCTCTACAAGTATGTCATCAAGAACGTGGCCCGGCGCCACGGCAAGACCGTCTGCCTGATGCCCAAGCCCCTCTTTGGGGACAACGGCTCGGGCATGCACACCCACCAGAGCCTGTGGAAGAACGGGCGGCCCCTCTTTGCCGGCAAGGAGTATGCCGGTCTGAGCCAGATGGCCCTCTACTACATTGGGGGCATCCTCAAGCACGCCAAGGCCCTCTGCGCCATCTGCAGCCCCACGACCAACTCCTTCAAGCGCCTGGTGCCCGGCTACGAGGCGCCGGTCAACCTGGCCTACAGCGCGCGCAACCGCAGCGCCGCCATCCGCATCCCCACCTACAGCGAGAATCCCAAGACCCGCCGCATTGAATACCGCCCGCCCGATCCGGCGGCCAATCCCTACCTCTGTTTTGCCGCCTTGCTCCTGGCCGGGCTGGACGGCGTCTTGAACAAGATCGAGCCGGGCGAGCCGATGGACAAGAACATGTATGAACTGCCGCCGGAGGACCTGAAGAAAATCCCGCAAGTGCCCTCCAGCCTGGGCGAGGCGCTGGACCTGCTGGAAAAGGACCATGAGTTTCTCTTGAAAGGCGACGTGTTCACCGCCGACTTTCTGGAGATGTGGGTCGCGGCCAAGCGCAAGGAGGTGGACGCCCTGCGCCTGCGTCCCCATCCCTACGAATTCCATCTCTACTACGACGTGTGATTTTGCGGGGAACCGGGCGCCGGGCACGTTTTATGCCCGGCCCGATTTCCCGGCAAGAACCCGATAAACAGCCCATATCTAAAGGGTTTTTTTGATGTGAATAACTCGCGAATAACGTTTAATATGTTCTGATAGCCAAGCAACCGCATTCTGTTATAGAACACTCCTAGCTGAACCAAGAATACGCACCATGACACCTAACGCGTCTCCAGTTCGAGTGAGCGCCGCAATCAATGTATTGCAACACATTGATTATCAACTACTTATAACCGGACTATAGATACTGTTACGGAATGGAGACGGCCTGACGTTTCCTTCCGTGCCAAGTTCATCCGATGAGATACTTTTCATGCGCGCTTACGAGGGAGAACCGGGGACGGAGAATATGCTGGTGAATAATTGGCGCTTTTTGAGGTTTCGGCACTGAAACCAAATGCATGCATCCTCCGAAAAAATTTGGGAGTCGGCCCAGCAGTCGTTGCGCACGATGCTGAACCCGGACATCTACAATCTCTGGTTCCTGCCCATCAAGGCGGCGGGACTGGAGGAAGACACCCTGGTGCTGGAAGTCGCCAACGATTTCTGCGAAGTCTGGCTCCAGGACAACTACCTGGACCTGATTAGCGATGTGCTGGCCCAGGTTTCCGGGCAGATCTTGAAAATCAAGTTCCGCGTCGGCGACGCTCCGCCCTCGCCGGCCCTGCTGGATGCCGCCGGCAAAGCCAGGGCCAAGACCCTGGTCGAACCGGCGGACCGGGCGGCCGCGCCGGGACGCGAGGCGGCCTTCAACCCCAAGAACACCTTCGAAACCTTCGTGGTGGGCGAAAACAACAATCACGCCCACGCCGCCGCCATGGCCGTGGCCCAGGCCCCCGGCAAATCCTACAACCCGCTCTTTTTCTACGGCGGAGTGGGCCTGGGCAAGACCCACCTGCTCCACGCCATCGGCCAGCACGTGGCCACCCACAAAAAAGTCTGCCGCGTCACCTATCTCTCCTCCGAAAAATTCACCAACGAATACATTGACGCCATCCAAAACAACCAGTTGGTCCGATTCCGCCGCAAGTACCGGCAGACCGACGTGCTGCTCATTGACGACATCCAGTTCCTGGCGGGCAAGGAACGCATTCAGGAGGAGTTTTTCCACACCTTCAACGCCCTGCACGAGGCGCACAAACAAATCGTCTTGACATGCGACCGCCCTGCCGCCGAAATCCAGAACCTGGAGCAGCGGCTGGTCTCCCGCTTTGAATGGGGCCTGGTCGCCGAGCTGCAGCCGCCGGACGTGGAAACCCGCCTGGCCATCTTGCGCAAGAAAGGCAAGGCCATGGGCGCGGAATTGCCGGAGGAAATCATCAATTTCCTGGCCAACCGCATCCGCACCAACATCCGCCGCCTCGAAGGCGCCCTCATCCGCGTCGTCTCCTTCGCCTCCCTCACCGGCAAGAAACTGACCTTGCAGGTCGTGGAGGGATTGCTCCGCGAAGTCCTCCACGAAGAGGGCCGTTACACGGTCAACATTGACTGCATCCAGAAAAAAGTCGCCGAACATTTCGACATCCGCCTGGCCGACATGACCAGCAAGCGCCGTCCCGAAAACATCGCCTTTCCGCGCCAGGTCGCCATGTTCCTGTCGCGGCAAATGACGGAAAGCTCCCTCAACACCATCGGCGAGGCCTTCGGCGGCCGCGACCACGGCACCGTCCTGCACGCCTGCCGCCTGGTCAAGGACCGCATGGAGGTGGACTCCCAGGTCCGCCAGGCCGTCCTCTACCTGGAGAAGCAACTCTTGAGGTAATGGCGGATTGCGGATTGGGGAATGGGGAATTTCAGAACGCGAGCCTGCGCGCCCTCATCCGCCTTCGCTTCGCTACGGCGCGACAAGCCCGGCTTCGCCACCCTCTCCCGCTCCCGCGGGCGAGGGCCGGAAGGATTTCGGAAAGGCAAAGGGGTCGGGACCGACCCCTCGGCCTCCCTGGTTCCGTTTCTGTCGAGCTGGGACATTAGGCCGTGGGGAAAATGCAACCTTTTTGCTGCCTCGAGCATTATACTTACAGAAAGATGAACTGGAACCAACCATGGCCAATGACACCTGCCTCATGAGCCTCGATGCTCTGACGGAGCGCGCAGAAGAGGATAGGGCGCTGGTTTCCGCCGCGCAGACGGATACGTCGGCGGCGGGGCGGCTGTTCGATAAATACTATGCGGAGATTTTCCGATATATTTATCACAGCACCCTCAATTATGCGGTCACGGAGGACCTGACCTCGAATGTGTATTTTTGCGCTTTCCGGCGGCTGCGGTTTTTCCGCTGGCGGCGCATTCCCTTTCGGGCGTGGCTGTACCGCATCGCCACGAACGAACTGCGCATGCATCACCGCAGACAGAAACGGATGATCGCTGCGAACGCCGGGCTGGTTGACGCAGAGTACCCGGGGGTGGCGCCGTCGGGGGAGATGACAGCGGCGGCACTGGATGATTACCGGTTGCTGCATCGGGCGTTGCTGAAGATGGGGCAGAAGTATCGCACCGTCATTGTGCTGCGCTATTTCGAGGGCAAATCACTAACTGAAATCTGCGACATTACCAACAAACGGGAAGGCACCATCAAGTGCCAGTTGCACCGGGCGCTGGCGCAGCTAAAAGAGACCCTGGCGCAGGCGGGCGTGACATTGAGATAAACCAAAATAAATCATGAACACTGACAACGAACGAATCGAAGAGTTTCTCAAAGGCATTGTGCCGCCGGAATACGAGTCCGACGCGCATCGCCGGCAATTGCGCGGGCAGATCATGCGCGGGATCGAAAGCGGGCGCGGCGGCAAGCGCCTGGGCGCGCGGTGGAAGACGGCCGCGCTGGCGCTGGGCCTGCTGTGCGCCGGAGCTGCCGCGACAGATGTGACGATTCAAGTGCATCATTATTACTTCGAGGGAAGAGGCACCGACGGCACATACCACTTTCAGAACGATCAGTCTGAGCCTCACGATGTGACTTACACCGGCGCCGACGGCAAACCCCACCACATGACCGTGAGCAGCGGTGGCAGCAGCCTTTCCGGTGGGCGCGAACTGGACGCGGCAGGCATTGAGCGGGCGCGCAAGGACTTGGAGGAAGAGGACGTGCTGCGCCAACAGCAGGCCGGGGAACTTGTCGGTATCATTGAGACCGCGGTGAATGGCAAACCCGGCCCCAGAACATTCGAATACAAGTATGTCCTCTCGGACGGGCGGACGGAGACGTGTGGTGAAGGCGAGAACAATCTATCTCAGGCTCAATTGGAACAGCAATATGCGGAGATCGACCAGCTTCGGGCAGAAGGCAAGGGGGACATTCGCAAAGCCATTGACATGGGGTACGAGGGCCAGACCCAGCGCACCCTCATTTGCTACTATGTCCTGAGTAATGGCAGGGTCGCCAGCGTCGGGGAATCGGATACGAATCTGCCCCCTCCATCTACATTCCTGACCATGAACCAACTGAATGAATTCTTGCGACGGGTCCGCCTCAAAGAGGGCGAGTTTGCGGGCACCGCCCAGGCCCGGGTCTGCGGGCGCATTTTCAACTTCAAGAGGTACCAATACAAACTCTCGGACGGAACTCTGGTGACACAGTCGGAAGGGGAACCTGCAGGCGGGAAGAGCTTATTAAGCGATGACGATAGGAAGGAGTGGCTCGGCCATTTGAACCAGGGTCAGCCGATAGGCGGCTACAATGAAGAGGTCAACGGCACGGTGTTCCACTTTACGAGCACGAAGTACGTGTTGAGCGACGGTACGGAAGTCATACAGTCGCATGGGACGCCTCAGTCTGAGGCTGGAAAGCCAGCCACGGCGCAGCCAAATTCGCGAAATGGCGGCATCATAGTGACGGGAGGATTAACAACCAATAATTCGCGAAAAGGCGGCGTCATAGTAACGGGAGGATTAACAACCAACAGTGAGGGAAAATAGGCTCCCTCCCAGGGGTCGTTCTTCATGATCTTGTTGCAACACATTGCCATGCAGTCGCTTGCGCCAAGGAGGAATGAATTGTCTGGAACGGCCCTTCAGGATTTCCACGGATTGCTCACGAAGTTCGATGGTGTGCTGAAGGTGGGCAATTTCGGTATCGAGAGAGCGGAGAATGAAGTAGTTAACGGCAGCATCGGAGGTCAGTGTGAGAAGAACATTTTGATAATCAGCGGCGCT
>JBEKUQ010000154.1:0-6087 GCA_049514835.1 Verrucomicrobiota bacterium
TCGGCGATGAAGTTTTTCATGTCATCCAGCCATTGGCGCGCCTTGGCCTCGCCGGTGGCGGGAGGCTGGTTGGAATTTTTGCCGTCGGCGACGGGGTTGAGCGGGGTGGCGCGGGCGTCGGCAATCTGGCCCAGCAAACTGATCAAACGGGAGAGAATCTGCGCCTGGTGAGTTTCCAGGCCGGAGAGCGCGCCGGGCAAACCGCTGTGGGGCGCGGCATTGAGGGAATGGATGTCGTCCAGGACCGCGGCCATGTCGTGATTGACCAGAGTGGAAAGAGTCTCGGCGTAAGGCTGGCCGTCGGCGTGCTGGGCGAAGAGGGAGGCGGCCTGGGCGCCGATGTTGCGCGCCTCGGTCTGTGGCGAATTCAAGGCGGCGACCTGGCCGGAGAGGGTGCCTTTTTGGAGGACGTCCTGGAGGTAGGTGTGGAGGTTGGCGGAGAGGCGGTTGGCCATTTCCTGCGAAGCGACGGCGCGTTTGAGCGCCTCGAAGGCGAGCTGGAGCGGATCGCCGTCGCGCAAGGCGAAATCATCGGCGGATTTCAGGCGCAGGACAATGGGCCGCGAACGCGAGGGGGCGCCGTCGGGGCGGAAATCGCCGGCCAGGGCTTCGAGATAGTAGGAGGCGCCGGACTCGAAGAGGGTTGGATCAATGAGCAGGGAAAAGGATTCGCGCAGAGGCCCGCGGTTGCCAGGCGGCCCCAGATAAGTCCAGCGTTTGAGGATGCGGGCCGGCTCTTCCTTTTCCGTTGGCCGGGCGGCCACGGCGAGGGCGGCGACGCCGAAATCATCGCTGGCCTGGATTTCGAGCTTGAGGGTCTGCCCGAATTGCACGAGGCGGTTGCGGTCTTCGGTGACGAAATCCACCTCGGGGGGATTGTCGGGAATGATCTGGACGTTGCCGCGCGCGATGGCGAGGGACTTGCCGCCAAGCTGGTAGGCGGCCTGAATTTCATAGGCGCCCGCGTTGGTGACGGCCGCCAGCGCCTTCCATTGGGAACCGCTTCCGTCGAAAGCGAGCGCATTCGTGCCGAAATTCCAGGTCACCGCTTGCACCGGCGGCTGAATGGCAAAGGAAATTTCCACCTGCGACCCCGCCAGCACGGCGAGCGGGGCGGGCGGGCCGGAGACGGTTTGTGGCTTCAGGCCGGTGTAGGCGGGGGGCGTGACGCGAAAGGCGGCATCCTGGAGGCGCGGGGCGGGCAGCACTTTTACCGCGACGCTGCGCGTGAAGGTGTCGCCGGCGAAGACGCGAAAGGCGAAAGGGGTTTGGATGTTGGCGAAGGCGTGAACGAATTTGCCGGGCGAAGGCGGTTGTCCCGCGGCTGGCGCCAGCGGCTCCATGACGGAATGTTCGCCGCCACTTTGCGCGGGTGGAATGAAGTCGGATTTGTCCTGCCACGCAATCAAGGGCGGCGGGAGCGGGACGGAGTTGGAGGCTTTTTCCAGGGCCACGCTGACTTCGAGGTTTTCGCCCTCGGCGACGGTGAGATCGCGGTCGGGAGTCAGTTTGAGCACGCAATCTCCCGGCGGCGGGACATCGCCGAGAGGCAGGGCGTAGCGCGCGGCGGCGGCGCCGATTTGGCGGGGAAAGAAGGCGATGACCGCGGCCCAGATCAAAACAACGGCGAAGGCCGCGCCGCCCCAGGCGCGAAGTTTGGGCCAGTCCCAAAGCTCGCCCACGCGCAGGCTGCCGGCGAAATGCTCGGAGGCGTCCACGGTTCGCGCGGCGAAGGGCAGCTCCCGCGGGCTGAGCGACTGGCTCTGGAACTGAACGGAGTTGATGAGGAGATTGTCGCGGATGCCATAGCGGGATTCGAGCATGAGGGCGGTGCGCTCGGGGGTCTGGCGGCGCCAGGCGACGCGGAGCACCTTTTGGAAAAAGAAAACGCCGCAGAACACGGCGCCGCCCAGAGCCAGGGGCAGACGCAGGCCGGCGGGCAGGGTGAAAAGATCGTCAAATATAAACAACAGGAGCAACACGCCCAGGCAGACCGCCAGCCAGCCGCAGACGCCCACGAGGAGGAGCGACCATTTCAGCCGGGCGCCGGCCGCGCGCATGGCGTTGGACAAGTGGCTCTGGTTCTGGCGCATCGGTTCAACGGTGTTCATTCCCCCACGGTCCAGGTGTCTCCATTCTTTTCAATATGCCACAACTTGTCGGACAATTCCACCGCCGGGGCGGCTTCATTTTTGGCGTCAATGCCGCGGAAGAGCCAGCCTTGCCCGGCCAGCATGAGGCGGTCGCTGCCCTCTTCTGTTTTCCAGCGGTAAATCTCCAGGCGCCAGGGCTGGCTGCGTTTCTCGTCCAGGGTGGTCCCGCCTTTGCGCGCGGCCAGCAGCAGCGAATAAATTTCGGCGGCGGCGGGGTCGCGGAAGACGCCGAGCACGCGGCGTTCGTCAAAGAAATCCTCGGATTTGGGCAGGGCGTTTTGCACCTGCGCCAGGGTTTTCGCGTCCCTGGCCGCCGGCCAGGCGGCGACAATTTTTCCGCCGGTCTGGATGGCCAGGAAAAATTCCCTGCCCCAGGGCGAGGGCATTTTGAATTCGCCCGGCGGCCCGGCCGGAGCGGCTTCCAGGCGCACCAGCGCGCCGCGGGTGAGCACGGCGATTTCGGCCTTGGATGTCAAGTCGAATCCTTTGAAACGCAACGTGGCCGCCGTGGCGTCCGCCACGGTTGCGCCGGCGAAGGAAATGCGGGTGGGATAAACCAGGGTCTGGAAGGTCTGGCCCTCGCCGCCACTCTGCCGGGAGAGCAGCAGGACTTTCTGGGCGTTCTCCGCGCCCTCGACGTAGAGAACCGTCGAGTAAAGATGCCCGGTGAACGATTCGCCGCCGGCGAGGAGCACGGTGGCCTGCAAAAAGCGCACCGGATACGGTTCGCCAAAGTATTCCTTGGCGGTCTGCCCCGCCGCCTTGAAGCGCCATTTGCGGTCCATCTCCTCCTTTTCGGGCGAAAGGCGGATTTCGCGCACGCGGTCCAGGTCGAGGACGCGGATTTGCGGGCCGGTTTCAATCTTCAACGAGCCGCCAGGAGTCAACGATATTTTGCCGTCCACCAGCGTGCCGTCGGAGAATTCCACGCGGCCCTCGCGCGGCTCCTGCGCGACCGCGACGGGAACAGCGGCCAGAAGGGCGAGCGCGGCGGCCAGCGCCGGGGCAAGTCTTCTCAGAAATGAGCGAATTTGGTTCTCCTTTCTGGCTCTCCTTGGTCCGGGGAGGCGGTTTGCTTAAGCCGCAACGAGGTCGGTTTCCAAGGGCTTGTCCTTTTTGAACTTGCTCACGCCCATGATGCTAAAGCCAATGACGTGGCCCTGCGCGTCCACACGCTTCATCACGGCGTCGTGCTTGGTCGCCTTGGCAAAGCCGGCGGCGTCGGAAAAGCGGACTTCCAGAAGATCCGCCTCCGCATCAAACCAGACTCTTATTTTATCGGCCATAAATCTTCTCCGGCTTTCGGTTTGTCGGTCAGATAGGCCGTGACCACAAACGCATCGTTCTAGACATACCTTGTATTATTTAAAACAGATTGACTTTGCGCCGCAGGGTCCATTCCAACACCAGAACGGCGAGGAAAACAAGGACAAACCAGGGACCGGCCTCGACGAGGGAGGATTCCTCCACGGCCACCTTGCGCAAAGGGCGGCTGGCGATCCGCTCGATGAATTGGCCCGCGTCGGCTTCGCGGTAATAAATGCCGCCGCCGAGAGTGGCGGCGTGTTTGAGGAAAACCTCGTCCAATTCCAGGCGCGATCCCTCCTCGACCCGCGGCGCGATGGGAAAAGTTTTTTCGTAGGCCTCCAGAACGCGGTCGCCCTGATAGGCGACCAGGCGGAAATCATAATCGCCGCGGTCGCGAAAAAGCGGTTTGACTTGATAGGTCTGCGGCTGCCCCGGCAGGGGGGCGACTTCGAGCGCCTGGCTCACGTCTTTTCTTGACAGGGACGCCGTGAAGCGCAACACGCCCGCCCCGCCGCCGAGCACGCGGATTTCGCCGGCCGCCTGATCGCCGGGCCGGTAGAAGTCCTTGTCCCAGCGCACGGAGAGGTTCTGGCCGCCTTCGGTTTTGCCGGTGAGATTGCGCACGGCCTGACGCCAAAAAAGCCCGTAGGCGGAGCGGAGCGGTTCGGGTTGCAAGGCCCACTTCCACAAGGTGTCGGTGGCGATGCCCAGGACCTTGCCCTTGGCAAAGGGCTGCAGCGCGACCACGGCCATTCCGCGGTCGCCCATTTGCGCGGTGAGCAGGGCGGTGGCGTTGGGCTTGAGTTCGCCCACCCGGTTCAGACTGTCGAGGCGGACGGGGGAGCGCGTCACGGTGTCTTCGACGGTGGCCAAAATGGGGTTGCCCGAGGCCATCGGGGGGACGCGCACGGCGAAGGAGCCTTGCGCCAGCGGCGGTTCCTGCGCGGAAATCCGCCAGGGAAAGAGAACTTCCAGCGGGCTGCCGGCGTAGCCGCCGCGGCCAAAGGAATCGTCGCCGCCGAGGAAAATCAGGGTGCCGCCCTCGGCGACAAAATCCAGCAGGGCCTGCATCTGGCGCGGCGCGGCCTGCTCGGCGGGAAAGGAACCGATGATGAGCACGTCGTAAAGCTTGAGTCCGTCTTTGCTGGCCGGAAATCCGGCGGCCAGGGCGTCATCACCGGAGACGCGGTCGCCTTGTAAAATGAAACGCGCGCCGGCGCTGCGGAAGAGGGCGGCGAAAGACAGCCCGGGATCGCGCCCCAATTCGTTGCGCAACATTTTAAATTCCTGCCCCAATTCCAGCGTGAAATAGAGGACGTGGAGCGCCTTCTTCTGCACGTTCACGGTGACGGCGCGCGAATTGTTGAGCGGGGAAAGCTCGCCGTTGGCCGGCTGGATCGTCACCCGGTAGCGTTGCGGGCCGAGTTGACTGCTCCGGGCGGAGAGGACCAGATGGGCGCTCAAATTGGCAAGGTTCACGTTGGTGTCGGCGACTTTTTCCCAACTGGCGCCGGCCGCGTGTTCCAATAAAACATGGGTGCGCGCCACCGTCTGGCTGAAACCGGCGCCATGACCGGCGCGCGCCACGAGGTCGGCGCTGATTTCAAAATCGGTGTCTTTCTCCGCCGTGGCCGGCGCCTGCGCATCGGTAACGGCCAGATCGTTCCAAGTTGCCGGGTCGGTTCCGATGCCGACGATGGAAAGCGGGATGCTCGGCAGCGCCGGGTCTTCGATGGCTTCATCTCCGCCGTCGGTGAGCAGGACGACGCCGAGGTAGGAGGCCAGATCGCCGCGCTCCGAAAGGGCGAGCAAACAACCGCCCAGATCGGTGCCGCGAATGGTCGAGGCCGGGGGCTGGTCCGGTTTGTGAATCGTGGTGTCGAAGGCCAGTTCATCGAGCGCGACGCCGGCAGGGAGCGATTTTTTCCATTGCTCGACAATGGCGCGGGCGCGGGCCGCGCGCGACTGATGGTAGTCGTCCGCCACGTCCATCGAGGAGGAAGAATCCACCAGCGCGAGCAGCCTGCCCCTGGCCGGCTCGGATTTTTGCAGCATCGAGACCGGGTCGAAGAGCGCCAGCAAGAGCAGCAACAAAGTGATCCACTTGGGCAGGGCGATCCAGCGCGCCGCCAGCGGGACGCGCCGGCGGAGGCGCTGCCAGAGCAACCACCCCCACGCGGCGAAGGCCAGCAGCAGCGCGGCGCACCAGAACGGCGCCAGGCGCGGATGCCATTGGATGGCGGCCAGCAAAATCACTCGCCAGTATGTAGGTCACGCCGCCGCGCCCGTCAAACGTCAACCCACGATGAATAGAGGCAACCCAATCCTCAACGGCTTGTCGGGGAGCGCGGTCGTCCCGACTGCATCCGTCGGCGTCTCGCCGGCGCAATTTTTCAGTCGGAATTGGGACATCGCGAATCTGGCACTCGGCAAACCCGGCCTCGAATTGGTCTCCACCAACATGCCCATCGAAATGCTTGTCGTCGAAAAGGCGGAATAGAAAGTTTTGTTTCCGGTTTCCCGGTGCGGCGGCAATATACCTATGGAAAGCATGTCAGAACCGGACAATTCTTTGATAGGCGAATTCAACGTCTGCCGCAGCGAGGCGGCGTTTGCCGCGCTGGTG
>JBEKUQ010000155.1:0-6023 GCA_049514835.1 Verrucomicrobiota bacterium
GCAATCCCCAATTGAAAGAGAATTTCATATCTGCTTTTTGATATTGATTGCACACGAATACCGGCGACCCACTTAAGCCACCGATTGACCTTGCCTCAATTAAATAAGCCTCCATTTCTCCCATGCTGGTTTTTATCCGCTCATCAGGCAACATTGCGATATTGCCGATTCTTAAAATGGGATGGTTCCGAGACTGCCCTTCATGGAACGAAAACAGGCCAACCATGCAAACTTCATCACCTATCCCTAAGCCTATTTTAGAACACACCTCCTTCGTAAAAATAGTTTCACTGTCCACGTGCAAACAGTCAGCTTCTGGTCCTGGCGTCCAAGACCATACAGCAACATCTGCTACTGCATCAGTTGGATGATAATGCCACGGCAAGTTTGCTCCTGGCGGTGCTCTGTAGATCGTAGATTTTCCATCCCTTGTATTTACCCTGATCCCGAACTCACGTCCCTCTAATTTTTCTGCAACATGTTTTGCCGTCACTAAATAAACAAAAAAGAGGCCATCCAATTTAACAGCTACAAAAAACCCAGTAGCTTTATACTCCAACACGACACCGCCCGCGACTGGAATCGGCATTACAAAGAAAACAACGCATTTTTTGATTTCATCTGGAACTCGCATATTTATATCAGTTCTTGGAACCAGATAATAATTTACCGCAACATGCATCCGCCTGTCCACCAGTTTTTTATTATCCATCGTCACCATAATAGCCACGCCGTTGAATACAAACCTTAATCCGACAGGCTGACCAATACCGGGTTTCACTACGCATCCTTTTTCTGGAGGAACCTCCAGAATGGATATAGAGGGGTCGGTTCGTGGTATTGGCATATTTTTATGAGGAAGCCGATTGATTCCATTACCGCGTCGGCGGGCGTGTTCAGTTATTCGTGATGTTGACAGATTGCAGATCAGGCCTGTGGAAGAGCGGGGTCCGGCGCAGTTGGTTGGCGGGATGGGGCAAGTTGGGTTTCGATTTGTTCCAAGGTGCGGCCCTTGGTTTCGGGGAGCTTTTCCCAGATGAAAAGGAAGCCGAGGGCGCAGAGGGCGGCGTAGAGCCAGAAGGTGCCGTCCGGACCGAGATTGTCCTTCAAAATGGGAAAGGTGTAAGTCAAGATGAAACAAGCGAGCCAGAGGGCGGCCACGGCCACGGCCATGGCCGCGCCGCGGATGCGGTTGGGAAAGATTTCGGAAATCACCACCCAGGTCACCGGGGCGAGGGACATGGCATAACAGGCAATGGCGGCGAGGACGAGGAGGAGGACGGGCCAGCCTTTGCACGCCGTGCTGGTAACAAAAGCTGATGGCGGTGTAGATGACGGCCAGCCCGGCCGCGCCGAGCAAGAGGAGGGGGCGCCGGCCGCCGCGATCCACCACGCCCAGGGCGACAAAGGTGAAGGCCAGGTTGACCGAGCCGGTCCAGGCGATGTTCTTCAGCATGGAGGAGATGTCGTAGCCGGCGGCCTTGAAAATCTCCTCCGCGTAATTGAAAATGACGTTGATGCCGCACCATTGCTGGAACACCGCCAGAACGACCCCCAGCAGCAGCACCCTTCTCAAGCCCGGTTGCAGCAGTTCGCGGAAGTTCACCTTTGCGGTTTCGTTCACCAGCGTGGCCTCGATTTCCCGGACGGCCTGGCTGGCGTAAGCCGCCCCGCCGATTTTTTGCAGGACGGCGCGGGCCTGTTCGGGCCGGCCGTTTTTGGCCAGCCAGCGCGGGCTTTCGGGAACAAAAAACATGCCGGCAAAAAACAGGGCGGCGGGCAGGGCGGTCAGGCCCAACATCCACCGCCAGCCGGACTGGCCGAACCAGGAGTTGACAATGAACTCATCGGTGGCGTGGGGCGGAAGATGGCGGACGAGCGACCAGTTGATCAGTTGCGCGGCCATGATGCCGAGGACGATGGTGAGCTGGTTGATGGAAACCAGCTTGCCGCGCATTTGAGCCGGGGCGATTTCGGCGATGTACATGGGGGAGAGGTTGGAGGCCAGGCCGATGGCAACGCCGCCCAGCATGCGCCACGCCACAAAAATGGAAAAGACGGGCGCGAAAGCGTTGCCCAACGAGGTGACCACGAATAACAACGCCGACGCGATCAACAATTTTTTCCGGCCATACTTGTCGCTGAGCGCGCCGGCGGCGAGCGCGCCGGCCAGGCAGCCGAGCAGCGCGCAACTGTTCGCCCAGCCGGATTGGGCGGCGTTGGCCAGGTGAAAATACCTCTCGAAAAATGGTTTCGCGCCGCCGATGACAATCCAGTCGTAGCCGAACAACAGGCCGCCCAGGGCGGCGACGGTGGAGATGAGCCAGATGTGGCCGAAATGGTAATCGGCCTTGAGATCGGATGTGTCCGTTGGAGCCGCCGCGATCATGCTGGTCCTTTCCCTGGCGCGGATTGGCCCAACAAATCCGCCGCCGGCGCGTGGCTGGGGTCGCGCCGCAAAACTTTTCGCAGGAGCGCCCTGGCCATGGCTTTTTGTCCCAGGCCCAGCCGCGCCTGCGCCTGGAGGAAGAGGGCCGCGGTTTCCTGGCGGAAGGACAAGTCGTCCTCGAACAGGAGCAGGGCGGGAAGGGAGGTGGCGAAGTAGTCAATTTTGGCCGGCGCCTTTTGCAGGGCGCGGGCCTGGGCGAGCAAGTCAAGCAAAAGTTTTTTCGCGGCCGCTTTCCGCCCCAGTTTTTCCAGGGCGAGCGCCGAGTAAAAGGTCATTTCGCTGAAGGGGCGGACGCTCATCTGCTGAAAATCGCCGCGGAAATCGGCGGCGGCGAGCCAGTGGTGCCGCGCCTGCATTTTTTGACCGAGCAAATCCAGGGCCAGGCCGGCCCAATAATGGGCGTCGCTTTGGTTGGCCAGCAGATGCCGGGCTTCGCCTAGGTTTGCCGGAGCGAGAAGCGCGTTCTCGAAATGGGAGGCGGCGCAGGGAAGATCATGGTGCGCCAGGGCCTGGCGTCCGAGGGCAAGCTGGGTGCGGACGTGTTGCTGGAGGGGCGCACCCTCGCCGCCTTCCCAGGGCTGAAACTGGCGCCGGGCGAGGAGTTGCATGGCTTCGGTGTGGCGGCCGGTTTGATTGAGCAGGGCGCAGAGTTCCACGGTCAAGTCGTCGCGCTGGCGGACGAGGGCGGGATTTTTTTCCAGTTCGCGCAAACGCCGGGCCGGTTTTTCGCCGAGCCGTTTCCAAAGCTGGTCGCGCTCGTGGAGGAGGCGGGCGTCGCGCGGATTGGCCCGGAAGGCGCGGCCGAAGGCGGCGCGGGCCCTGGCCGGTTGTTGGGAGACGTTGAAATAACCCAGGCCCAGGTTGCGCCAGACGACGGAGAAACGGGGATTCAATTTCGCGCTGCGTTCCCAAAGCCGGATGGCCTCGGCGTGGCGGCGGCGGTCGTAAAACAGATTACCCAGATAGAAAGGCGCTCGAGCGCACTTGGGGTTGGCGCGCATCGCGGCCTGCAAAACCGCGATGTCTTCGAGACGGGAAGGGAAACAATAATCCGGCGGGAGCGCCGCGGCGCGGCGGAAGTGGGGCAAGGCGGTTTTTTTGTTGTCCAATTTTTCCCAAAGCCAGCCGAGCGTGTAGTGGAGCATGGGCAAGACTCCCAGACTTTGCGTTGGGAGATCGCCCGGCCTGGGCGCGGGCGCGGACTGGAGCGTCTCGATCGCCGCGGCCAGAAAGCCGGCCCGGGCGAGGTCGTGCGCCAGGTCGAGGCGGGTGGGCAAATCGCAGCCGGGATTTTCCCCGTTGAGGAGCCGCGCCCACCAGTCGAGCGGGTCGAGGCGGAGGGTATCGCGGAGGAGGGAACCGGCTTCGCCGGCGCGGTCGAGGGCGCGCAGGACCATGACCTTGAGATCGCGGGCGCGCAGATTGTCGGTGTTGAAACGAAGGGAGCGGTCCAGATGTTCCAGCGCGCGGGGCCAGTCTGATTTTTTGCAATCGAGTTCGGCGAGCGCGTGATAGGCCGCCGCCATCCAGGCCTGGTTCCAGACGGCCTTGTAAAACGCATCATAGGCTTCGTCGTCGCGGCCCAGATGGCGCAGGCACAAGCCGAGATTGTAATAGGCCTCGCCGTCGGACGGATTGGGATTGCGGCGGGTCAGGCGGGCGAGGGCGTGGCGGAAGAACGGTTCGGCGAGGGTGAATTCGCCGCGCTTGAGGCGCCACAGGCCCAGGGCGTTGTTGCAACGCCAGTCCTCCGGGTCGCGGCGCAGGGCCTCCTGCCAATACAAGACGGGCGAGCGGGTGGCGTGGCGATACTGCTCCAGATGCAGGCCGGTGATGAACAATTCGTCCGCGCCGGCGATGTCCGCGGGCGCGGGCGGTTCGGTGGCGGGCGGCGGCACCGCGCCCTGCGCGCGGGGCTTGGGCGAGTAGGAAATAATTTCGCGGCCGGCACGGTCGAGGACGCGCAGGAGCAACCCGGTTTCGCGCACGCCCCGCGGAAGACTGACTTCCTTGACCAGTGGCGAACCCGGCGCAAGTTCGGCCGTCCATTTTGCCAGGGTTTTGTTCTTCCAAGCCAGGGCAATGGCCGCGTGCGGAAGTTGTGCGGTGACAGAGACGCCGACGCGGGCGCGGTCATTCTGGATTTTCAGACTGACAGCCGCCTGCAAGTTGGCGTGTTGGGGCGGGCCGATTTTTTGGATGGGGCACCAATACTGGCTCCACGTTTTGGTTTCGCCTGGCTGGAGGAAGCTGAAGTCGGGCTGGTTGTCGGTATAGACGCCGGCCATGATTTCGATGTAGGGGCCGAATTGATTTTTGGCGTCGGGTTCGGTGAGGTTGCGGTCCCAGGCATAGCCGAATGGGTGGTTGCCCCAGGTCCACTGTTTTTTGCCGGGAGAGATGTGGTGGTTGGCGAGGTGAACGAAGCCGGCCCGGGCGGCGTGATCGTAGCCGCCGCAGAAATCGCCGCGGCTGCCCAGGCACATGTAGGAGGTGGGCACGGGAATGTTGGCGTAGACGGAAAGGTCGTTCGGCGGGTAATCCACCGGCCCGCCGCCGCCGCAGCGGGGCGGGAGGAACTGGCTGGGAATCTGGTCGCGCGGAACGCCGCGGCGCGCGCGGGCGCCATAGTTGACACCGTACCAGGCGCCGCGGCAGAGGGGGTATTGGGTCATGGCACGCCGGGCGTGGTCGGCGACGCAATAAACGTCGGGCGGGAAGAAGCTTTGATAGGCGGCGTGAACGCGGGCGGCGGCGTTGGCCCACCAGAGGAAAGTTTGGGGGAGGGGCGTGCGGTTGTAGGCGCGGACCTTCAATTCGAGGCGGCTGGAGCCGGGATGCAGGCAGACGCCGTGCATTGCTTTCATGCGGCACATCGGATCGTGGTCGCCGCACCAGACGGTTTTGGCGCCGCCGGGATGGGATTGGATCCTGACATCCACGGGCAGGAAGGTGGCGGGACGATGATGCTGCGGCCAGTTGAATTCGATGCCGCCGGAAATCCACGGGCCGGCCAGGCCGACGAGGGCGGGCTTGATGACGGGCTGGTTGTAAATCAAATCGCAGCCGTTGGTCTTGTCCTGAATGGCGTGGATGCGCCCGCCGATTTCCGGCAGGACGAGGGCGCGGAGGAACTCGTTTTCAATCCAGACGGCCCGCCATTTGCGGTTGACCGGTTTTTCGGCGATGCGATCAGTGAAGGGCAGAGGATAGACCTGGCCGCTGCTGCCCTGGTAAACGCGCTTTTCCAGAAACATGGGATTTTTGTCCGGCGGCGCGGGGAGCCAGGTGGGAAGGGTGATGGTTCCCGTCGTGACACGAACTGGCGAAGGACGGCGCATGGCAGGGGTGTCAGGGGCTATTGAGGTTCAGCCCCACTTTTCGATTTTCATTTGTTCCTGCGGGACGTGGTGTCCAGTTTGGACTTCCATTCGGAAATTGCTTCAAATAAAGAGGTTGCGAATTAAATCGCCCTGCAATTACCAGATAAAACTATGGCGGGAACTCCTCCACAATTCAAGAGTGTTTTTCAGAATTCTTCATAATGCGGCGTAACTCTTTTGGTGTCCGTTTC
>JBEKUQ010000156.1:0-6007 GCA_049514835.1 Verrucomicrobiota bacterium
ACCTTCCCCCAGTTGGACTGCGGAACGTCCGCTTTCAGGGCCTCAGGAATCTTGATCGTGGCCATGGTGTTGCGCGGGGCTATTTGGCCGGGGCGTTGGTGGAGGGCGGCGGGACGGTGGGCGGCGGCGCGTTGGTCACAGGTTTATAATTGGACGGCTGCTCGCCGAGCGGATATTTCCAGTCCTTGGTCATGACGTAGAGCACGCCACTGTAAGACAAGAGCGAGTAAACCCAGATGAGGGCCAGCGCGGCGGCCACGAGTTTGGGCCAAAGAACGCGTTTCTCGGCATAGCGGTCGTTGGTGTCGAGGCTGGCGCCGCCCGGCAGTTTGGCCAGGGCGGTCAGGCGTTCGCCAAAAGGCACGTTGATCTTGGCCTTGGCATTGATGGCCCAGCCATTGGCGTCAAGGATAGGGCCGAGGTTGCGTTTGCGCAGCTTGATGAAGGCCAGGAGCAGGGACGGAGAGGAGACGACCAGCCCGACGCCCGCCAGCACCAGCGGCAGCAAGGCCAGCGGGACTTTGCCCAGGAACGCCAGCACCGTCGCCGCGCCCGCCGCCAGACTGCCGATGGCCAGGCTCAACAGCGCGATCACGCTCGGGTCGAATAGCGGCTTCGTCGGCGCCCCGGCGGCCGGCGCCGCGGTCGCGGCGGCCGTCAAATCCGTTTGGATGTCGGCGTCGGCGGTGGCGGCGCGCTTGGCGATGTATTCCTCGATGGTCCGCACCAGTTTCTTGTAGGGCGCCCAAAAGGCCTGCCGCAAGCTGATCGGGCTGGCGACGATTTTCGTGATGGTGGCGTCGTAATCGCGTCCTTTGCGGTCGTAAAAAACGCCGTTGCGCCCGACCATCAGGTTTTCATCGTCCCCCTGCGAAACCACGGCGACGATGCCGAGCTTTTCGCCGGTGCCTTTGCGCGCGCAATCGCAATAAGCCAGGTAGGCGCCGGAAAGCCCGGCCATGGCGGCGTGCCGGCCGGCGTCTTCCACTGTCAAACATAGGAAACAGGCCCGCTGGTCCAGGTAAAGCGTGCCGCACTGGAAGATCGCCGGACCGCCCCCCGCGTAGAGGTCGCTGAAGTTGACGAAATTGCGGCAGAGGAGGCCCAGGTCGCGCACGTAGCGCAGCAGCTTCTCCACATTGGCCACGTTGGCCGCTTCGGCCTCCAGCGCCTTGTCCTTGGCGATGAGGGCGTTGACGCCCGCGCGCGCCATGCCGGCGAGCAGCGCCCGGACGCGGGCGAGGCCGAGCTTTTCCACCGCGGCGCCGGCCTTGGCGGCCTTCCAGGTTTGGTAGGCGCCCAGCTTCGCCTGCAAGGCCGCCCAGCCGGCTTCGGTCAATTCAGGACAGTCGCCCCAGAGCGGTTGGACGGCGGCGGCCAGCAGCGTGGCGACGGCGGCGGCGTGGGCCGGGTTAAGCCCCGTCTTGAGCGGCAAGGCCTTTCCGGGGGCGATGGGCGCGAGGGGGAAGGCCGCCAGTTCCTTGGCGTCAATGGTCAGGTCGTGCGCGGCGATCTGAATGTATTCCTCCTTGGTGCGATTGAGAATATCGAGGGCGCGTGGATCGAACGCGGCCACGCGGCAGCGGCCGAAATAATCATCCACCTTCGGCTTGATGGCCGAAACGGCGGCGGCGGCGGCGGCGGTGCCCGCGCCGGCGGGCAGAATGGAGCGCGGGTCCGCCTCCGCCTGTTTCATCCAAGTGTCGAAGGCGGCGCAGGCCTCGAAGAATTTATCCGTCCGTTCCTGGTCGGCGCCCGGTTTGCCGGAACGATCGGTGACGGGACCCATGCACTCCATGATTTCGCGAACGACCTCCGCCAGCGCCGGATCGTCCGCGCACTCCGGCACGATGACACCGTCCCCGTTGAACAGCGCGGAAGCGAAGACGCTGTTGGCGTCCATCGCCTGCGCCAGGGTCACCGGCGCGCCGGCGGTTTGGCCCAGATGGGCCAGCAGCCGCCGGGCGGAGGCGAGGATTTGTTTTCCGTGGCCGGTGAGGTCGTTGATGGCGTCCAGGCTCAGCGAGTCGCCGCCCTGGAGCAGAGTGTCGGGATTCTTGAGGGCGCCGCCGGCCCATTGCACGGCGGCGATGAGTTCGGGCGCCCGGATGCGGCCATCGTGGTCAGTGTCAATCATGGCGGCGGTCTTGGGATCGAACTCCAGCCCGGCAATGGGGCAGGCCAGCGCCACCCACAGTTTTTGGTCGAGCTGATCCAGGTTCATCAGATCGCTGCCGGAATCAAGGCGTACCTGGTCGAAGCCGCCGGCGCGGAAGAAGCCCCAGCGATGCAAGGGAGCCGTGGATTTTATCATGCTGACAACTGGTTGTTTGTTTGATACTACACGGAACAAGTCTGGAAGACAAGCCCCTGCGCGAGGAGCGCGTTTGGGTGCAGGACATGATTCTTCAAAGGGGCGTCGCGCTCCGACGCCCGGACGGCGCCGCGCGGCCTCCTTGAAACGCAGGATCGGATTAAGATGAGGATGAGGATTAAAATTAAGAGGGATACAAAGGCCGCACTGGATTCTGATCTGGTTGCGTCTGCCGAACCCATTCACGCCACGAAAGGCTGAAACGCCCGCCCTAATTGATAGGAACGACGTTTCCGTGAAGGCTCATGCAGTTCAAGAAACCCTGTTTTCAACCATCCCCGGCTCAGGCCCACGACCGTGCGATGGCTGAGCCGCAAGTGAACCGCCATCTCCTCCGCCGTCGCCACCTCCTGCTTTTTGAATAATTCCAAAAGCCGTCTTTGCCGGGGATCGAGTTTTCCCAGGGCGTCGCCGCGATCCTTGCCGCCCCGCTTGGCGGCTTCCGCCGCCTGGACTCTGACCGCGCCGAAGGCATCCGCCATTCCAACGCAAAAATAATCAAGAAAACCTGTCACATCCGCTTCCGCCCGTCCCAGATGATAGTTGTGGGAGGGTCCAACGGCCAGGCCGGCATAATATCCCTCCAAGTTGCGGGCATAGTATTCGTCCAGAGAATAGATACCCTTGAGGCCATAGCCCGCCTTGTGCAAAATAAAATCCGCCAGCAGCCGTGCCGTCCGGCCATTGCCATCATAATACGGGTGGATCGTGGCGAACTGGTAGTGCGCCAGAGCGGCAATGCACGGCACCGGCAAATCTCCCTCGTCAAGTTGCTGGTTGATCCAATCCACCAAATCCGCCATCAGGCCGGGCACGGCCTTGGCCTCGGGCGGCATATAGACAATTCCCCGCGTCCTGCTGTCGCGAATCGCGTTCTGGCCGTCACGGTAAGGCGTTGGAGTTGGCCGGCCTGTCATCACCAGGCCGTGAATGCGTTGAATTTGCCTCTCCGTCAGGGGTCCACCCTTGGCGGCCAACTTTTCGACTTCTTCCAGAGCGCGATAATGATGACGAACCTCCAGTTCATCACGCTCTTTGCCGGGAATGCGTGCGCCGGCCACCGCCTCCTTCACCTGGCCCGGCGTCAGCCGGTTGCCCTCAATCTGGGTGGAGTAATGCGTTGAAACCAGCCTCGCCGTTTCGCGGAGCTTGGCCAGCACCGTCACATCAATGGGCAGACCCGCCACCGCCTGCCGGTCGGCCTCGATGGACATCAGCGCTCTGGCGATGGCCGGGGTAATGGTGTAAACAGGCGCGAACATGCCATCCATATTAACGGCATGTCTGATAATGTCAGTTAAAATGTCAGTTAAAACTCAAGTTCTTGGACGGTTATACGGCGTTGAGGGATATAAGAATCTTGCTCGACCGGGGCGTTTTAATCCAAGAGGCGGGCGGCGGCCGGAATACGAGTTACCGTTTGGTCGAGGCGGACGATCAGCCCGTCAAGCCCGGCCAAGGCTGAATTGCTCCTGCGAGGCGCGTGTTCAAGGGGTTGCCTTGTTCTGCTTTCGTGTCAGAAAAACTCAGGACAAGTTAAAGTCGCCCTGGCCACTCCGGAAAATCGCGTTGCTCGCAAAGAAGCGCGGCATGGTGGACAGGTGAGTGTGGAAACGGGTCAATAAGGGGTGAGGAACGCCCGGTAGAAGCGGTGCGTCACGGTCCCTGCTGCGGTGCCATCGGTGAACGTGCAAGAGTTGGTGCCCGGTGTGTTGGTGGCGATGGACGTCCAGCTTGAAAGGTCCGGGCTGGTTTGCAAGGTCAGGGGAAAATACGGCGTGGTGCTCAGGACGACGGTGGCAGAGTTGGCGGCTGGGCCGGAAATGACGGTAAAGATGGGGGCTGCGGGCACTGGGAGACTGCCGCCCGTGCCGTTGAATGTCACTGCTCCCGTCTGTACCAGCGCCCTGCCGTTCATGGTTGAACTGGCATTCATGGTGATGGAGGCATACGCCATGATGGTTCCTTGGAAGGTTGAGGATGTGCCAAGAGTCGCTGAACTACCGACCTGCCAAAAAATGTTTCTGGCCTGCGCGCCGCCGGTCAAGATGACATTGCGGCCGACCCCCACGGTGAGTGTGCTGGCCATCTGAAAAACCCAGACATCATTCGGACCCCCATTGAGCGTGAGATCCACCGAGGTTATGCCATACGCGCCGGACGGGGATTGATAGACGCCAGCCACCAGGGTTTGCCCGCCGAGTTCCGCACCCACATTGATGCCTCCGGGCAGTTGAGCCGGGCTGGCGGCGATAATCGCGGCGGTCAAGTCGAGCGCGGCCTGGGCGGCGATCGGGCCGCCGTTGTAAATCGTCCCGTTAATCTGCCCCGGGGGGATCCCTTGCGAACCAACCGGATATAGCCCGACATCTCCATTTATAATCCCCCCACCGGTTGTGGTCGTCGTGGCGGTCGCCAGAATGGCGAAATGGGCAGCCGACCCCAAGTTGACCGGCGCCGGTCCAGCCGCCCATGTGCATTGTGGGGAGCTACAAGCCACGGCAAGGATAAGTCCCATCACTAATTTCGCTTTGTTCACTTTAAGCAGCTTTGAGGGAATGCGCTTCATGGGGTTATTCTAGTTGCAAGGGTTGCGCTTCTCTATGGGGTATAACCCGACCTTGCTTCGTCAACCATTCAGCGTCTGTGGCCGCAGGACGGAATTGGAAATGGGGAGTAAATCGGATGAAGAGATTCCCTCTCCCCCGCGAGGAACGAGCGGGGGAGAGGTCCTTAGACCCCGCTGTTCAGACTCTCCTCTTGGAGAGGACTTTCGAAAAGCGGGATGAAGTCCAATTGGGCCTTGCGCGCCACGGCTTGGCGAGGCACCAGAGACGATACTTCTTGCTTTGCGGCTTGATCCCCGTGTCGTTCTCAAGCGCCCGCTTGAACAACTCGACGGCTTCGCTGAAAAGGGGAGGTGTGCTTTTGCTCCGTCCTTCCAATCGCTCCTTGAGAAAATCGGCCAGGTTGAGCTTGGCCGTTGTCCAGACGGCCGTTTCGAGGCTTTCACGAATCCGCTTGCCGTTTGGGCTGAATCTGGCATAGTGAATTCCGCAATCATTGGCAATGAACGATGCCCACGTGGCGGAATTGGCAGACGCGCTAGATTCAGGTTCTAGTGAGTAACATCGTACAGGTTCAAGTCCTGTCGTGGGCACCAAATCAACAATCGCATCCGAACCGGCGCAGCAAACCATGAAAGGCACGTTGATGGGCTTAGAAATCAGACCGGCCACAGCCGCGGACGCCGCCGCCTGGCTGGAATTGGCCAAAGCCGCCCTGGGGGAGCAATACCCGGCCAAAGAAATCTATGATTTGAATTGGATCGCCCGCGAGTTTTCCCCGGGCGCGCTCAACGAAACCTGGGTCGCCCAGGCCGACGGCTCCTTGCGGGCCAGTGTCAGCTTTCTCGGCACCGAGGGGTTGAAGACCAATCCCATCGCCAATTTGGGCCGCATGCTCTTCCGCCGCGACAGCATCACCGACGGCTCGGCCAAGGCCCTGCTGCAAAAGGTCAACGAACTGGCCGACCAGCGCGGGGAAACCGTCATCACGCGCGTCTCCCCGCTGGACGACGGACACCAGGTTTTCTTCGAGGATCTGGGTTACATTTGCGTCGGCTATCAGCCC
>JBEKUQ010000157.1:0-6005 GCA_049514835.1 Verrucomicrobiota bacterium
TGGCGCGCGGCCAGGCTCAAAAACATTCCGTCACTTTGGCCTGCGGCTCCGATGAGCGCGGACTGGTTTATGCGCTCCTCGAATTGGCCGACCGCGTGTATTTTGCCGCCCATCCGCTGGAGATGCTGAGAACCTTGCCGCCGGCCAGTGATCGCCCCGCCAACCGGATTCGCAGCATCTCCCGCTCCTTTGTCAGCGACGTGGAGGACAAGGCGTGGTTTCAGGACCGCGAATTCTGGCCGCCCTACCTCGACATGCTGGCGGCCAGTCGTTTCAACCGCTTCAACCTGGCGCTGGGGATTGGCTACGATTTCACCACGGGCATCCGGGATTGCTATTTTCATTTCGCCTATCCTTTTCTCCTGGCCGTGCCGGGCTATGAGGTCCGCGCCCGCCCGCTGCCCGACGCGGAGCGGGACCGCAACCTGGAAATGCTGCGTTACATCAGCGAGGAGACCGCGCGGCGCGGCCTGCATTTCCAACTGGGACTTTGGACGCACGCCTATCAATGGACGCAAAGCCCGAACGCCAACTACCTCATCGAAGGGCTGACCCCCGACACGCACCCGCTTTATTGCCGCGACGCCCTGCGCGCGCTGCTGACCGCCTGCCCCGCCATCGGCGGCGTCACTTTCCGCATCCACGGGGAAAGCGGCGTGCCGGAGGGAAATTACGGGCTTTGGAAAACTATATTTGACGGGGCGGCGCAGTGCGGGCGGCGGGTGGAGATTGACATGCACGCCAAGGGCATGGACCAGGGTATGATTGACACGGCGCTGGGCACGGGGCTGCCCGTCAACATCTCGCCCAAATTCTGGGCGGAGCATACGGGCCTGCCCTATATGCAAGGGGCCATCCGCCCGCAGGAAATGCCCCCGCGCAACGCCCGCGCCAGCGGCGTCTTCAAACTGAGTTCCGGCGCGCGCCAGTTTCTGCGCTACGGCTACGGTGATTTGTTGACCGAAGGCCGCCGTTACGGCGTGCTGCACCGCCTGTGGCCGGGCACGCAAAGGCTGCTCCTTTGGGGCGATCCGGAAACCGCCGCCGGTTATGGCCGCGCGGCCGGCTTTTGCGGCAGCAACGGCCTCGAAATCTTCGAGCCGCTTTTCTTCAAGGGCCGCAAAGGTTCCGGCCTGCCCGGCGGACGCGACGGTTATGCCGACCTTTCGCTGCGCGCGGCCGGCGGGGATTTTGAAAAGTACCGTTATGCCTATCGCGTTTGGGGCCGTTGCCTCTACAACCCGGACGGCGACCCCGAGGCCTGGCGGCGTTTGCTCCGCCATCAATTCGGACGCGGCGCGGAGAAAGTCGAACAAGCCCTGGCCTCCGCCAGCCGCATTCTGCCGCTGGTCACGACGGCGCACTGTCCCTCGGCCGCCAACAACACTTATTGGCCGGAGATTTACACGCACATGCCGCTGGTCAACGAGAACCGCCCGCATCCTTACACCGACACGCCCAGCCCGAGGCGCTTCGGCACGGTCAGCCCGCTGGACCCGGAGTTTTTCCTCGGCGTGGACGAATTCGCCAAAGAATTGCTCGCCTCGCTTGGAAGTCCGGCTGGGCCGTCCACAACCCTCAACGCCCGCCGCTCCGGCAAATACTCCCCCGCGTGGGTTGCCCAGCAACTGGAGGAATTGGCCGACAACGCCTCAACCCGTTTGCGCGAAGCCAAAGCAAAAGTCACCGATCCGCGCGCGGCCGATTTCCAGCGTCTCGCCGCTGACATAACACTTCAGGCCGGCCTGGGCCGGTTCTTCGCCGCCAAATTCCGTTCCGGCGTCCTTCTGGCCATGTACGTCTTGACCGGCCATCGCCGCGCACTTGAACAAGCCCTCAAAGCCAACCGCGCCTCGCGCGCGACCTGGGCTGAGTTGGCGGAGCAGGCCAAAGGCATTTACCGCCCCGATCTGACTTTCGGTTACGACAAGAATGTGCGCGGCCATTGGCTGGATCGTCTCCCCGCCATGGACCAGGACATCGCCGACATGGCAAAGCTGCTGGAAGCCCAGCCCTCAATGGTTTCGCCAGACCCCAAGGTAACGGACAAAGCCATCCAGGAAGTGTTGTCGCCACCGCCACGCCCCGATGCCGCGCGTCTGGCGGGGTTCCACACGCCGCCCAAAACCTTCACGCGCGGCCAGCCATTGGCCGTCATCGCCTCTCTGGCCAGCGTGAAGAAAGCGCCCAAACTCGGGCGCGTCCGCCTGCGCTACCGCCACGTCAACCAGGCCGAAACCTGGCAATTCGTCGAAATGAATGGTTCTGGCACGGATTACCATGCCGAAATACCAGCCGCCTACGCCGATTCCCCGTACCCGCTCCAATACCATTTTGAAATCGTCCTGCCCGCCGGCGCGGCGGAGCTTTATCCGGGCCTTCACCCCGGCTGGCAAGGCCAGCCCTGCTTCGTTGTGCGCCAAGCGGCTTGACCACTTACACCGCCAATTCATGTTTGCCATCAAGTTGTTTATGTCGCGAGCCTCACTGATGCCTGGGCCGGCAAAGGCAAGGATGGCACTCCGCCGCCCGCCGCCGGGCATTGGCGGAGGCTTCAACGTCGGACTACATTCGTGCGGCGGGCAGAGGACTGCCCGCCCTGCCAGTCAACAATATCTCTTATGAATGCGTTTAAATCAGCCCTGATTTCCCTGCTTCCATTTTTCATTTATCATTTATCATTTATCATTTGCTCCGCCGCCCCGGTGAAGGCCGCCTTTGAAGGCGCGGCGACCGAATTCAAGTGGACGCTCCAGGAACTCAACCCCGACCTTCCCTCTGATTGGTCCGGCTACGATTTTCTCACCCTGGAACTGCGCTCCTCCACGGCGCAGCGCTTTGAGCTGCGCATTCTTGTCACCAACGGCCTCCGCCATGTCCGCTTGCAGCCGTTTCAGGGCGCCTGGATTCGCGCCGCCATCCCGCTGGCCTATTTCCGGAACGCCGACCGGCAGGGCTTTGATCTCGCTTCCCTCGGCAACAAATCCCGCGCCTCATATTGGATCAACCTGATGGGCAACTACGGCCCGCTGGACGCCGTTCAATCCATCGGCCTCGCCATGCAAAACCCCATCGGCTCGCCTGTGATTGAAATCCGCTCGGTGCGCCTGGACAAACAATCCCCCGGCGACGCCGTCCTGGAATCCAAGCCGCTGGTGGACCCATTCGGCCAATGGATCGCGCAAGACTGGCCGGGCAAGGCCAAATCCCTCGACGACCTCAAATCCGCCTGGGCCGCCGAGGAGAAATCGCTGCGTCCCGGCGAAATCGATGCCGACCAATATGGCGGTTTCAAAAGCACCCAGGCCAAGGCCACCGGCTTTTTCCGCGTCGAACAGATTGACGGCCGCTGGTGGTTTGTGGATCCCGAAGGCCACCTTTTCTTTTCCACCGGCGCCGACTCGATGAGCACCGGGATGGGCACGCGCACCGAGGGCAGAGACGGCGTTTTCGCCGCCCTGCCGCCGCCGGACCTGCGCCCGTTTGGCGCCCGCGGCAACCAGTCCGGCATGGTGTCCTTTTTCACCTGGAACCTGCAACGCCGCTTTGGCGATAATTGGGCGCAATCGTGGGTGGACCTGACCTTGCGCCGCATGGACGCCTGGGGACTGAACACCATCGCCAACTGGTCCGACCCGCGCCTGGCCGCCGCCAAGCGCAAACCCTGCGTCGCCACTCTGCGCGGTTGGGGCATCGAAACCGGCTTCCTCGGCCTGCCGGACGTTTTCGCCCCCGACTTCGCGCAAAAGGCCGCCGCCGCCGCCGCCACGCAATGCGCGCCGCGCAAGGACGATCCCTGGCTGCTCGGCTATTTCATCGCCAACGAACCGCCCTGGCCCGGCCGCGAAACCGAAATCGTCAGCGCCATCCTGGAAGCGCCGGCCAGCCCGATGCAGACCGAGGCCAAGTCGTTCCTGGCCGAGGGCGACACGCCGCAGCGCCGCCGGGATTTCGTCAATCGCGCCATTGAAAAGTTTCTGGACACGGTGAATGCCGCGATTCACGAGCAGGACCCCAACCATCTCAACCTTGGCATTCGTTTCGGCTCCACGCCCAGCGAAGCCATGCTGCGCGCCTCGCACGGTTTTGATGTCTTCAGCATGAACAGCTACGGCTACGAGGTGAACTCCCGGAATTTGCAGGCGGCCTATCGCGTCACGCAAAAGCCGGTGCTCATCGGCGAATTTCATTTCGGCACGCCGGGGCGGGGTCTGGCCGCCGGCCTGTTGCAGACCAAAGACCAGGAGGAACGCGGCGTGGCCTACCGTTACTACGTCGAAAATGCCGCCGCCATTCCCGAACTGATCGGCGTTCATTGGTTTGAATGGGCCGACGAGCCGAACACCGGCCGCAACGACGGCGAGAACTACAACATCGGCCTGGTGGACGTGACCGACCGCCCCTACACCGAATTGGTGGAGGCGATGAAAACCACCCACCAGCGCCTGCTGGCCGTCCATTCCGGCAAGGAGCAGCCCGTCAGCCGCCGCGCGCTGGTGAAATGATAAGTGACCTTGCCACTTTATCCGACCGATCCGACCGATCGGACTGATCCGAACGATCCGACCCATCCCTTATGTCGCCACCAGAATAAAACCAGGAACCACCCTATGAATGTCCTCAAATCAAGGCCACCTTCGCTCATTCGCGTCTTCCTTCCATTTATCATCTTGCATTTATCATTTGGCCTTTCCCCGGCCTCCTCCGTCACCGCCAAGGAGCAGGACATCGTGATTCCCACCTACCTGGCCGGCGACCCGGAACCGAATCCGATGTTCTACTTCGGCCGCAATTCCCAGGGCGCGGCCGGCCGCGTCTATCCCTATCCGCTTTACGACTCCCTCACGCACGTCAAGTCGAATAAGACCTACCGCATCGTCTGGCTGGAGAACGAATACGTGCGCCTGGGCATCCTGCCCGAAATCGGCGGACGCCTCCTCGAGGCGGTGGACAAGAGCAATGGTTACGACTTCATCTACCGCCAGCACGTCATCAAACCGGCCCTCATCGGCCTGATCGGCGCCTGGATTTCCGGCGGCATCGAGTGGAACATCCCCCATCACCACCGCGCCAGCACCTTCCTCCCCGTCCAGCACGCCATCCAGACCAACGCCGACGGGGGCTGCACGGTCTGGGTGGGCGAACTGGAATTGCGCCAGCGCATGAGGTGGGCCGTCGGCTACACCCTTCACCCCGGCAAATCGTACCTGGAATGCTCCGTGCGCATCCTCAACCGCACTCCCTTCCCCAACACCATGCTCTGCTTCGCCAACGTCGCCGTCAGCGCCAACAACAATTATCAGGTCATCTATCCCCCGGACACGCAATACGTCACCTACCACGGCAAACGCGAGTTTGCCACCTGGCCCATTGCCACCGGCTATTACAGCGGCGCCAACTTCGGCAACGGCACCGACGTCAGTTGGTACTCCAATCACCTCTCCGCCAACTCCATGTTCGCCTGGAATTACCAGGATGATTTTTTCGCCGGCTACGACCACGGCAAACAGGCCGGCATCCTCAGCATTGCCGACCACCATTTCGTTCCCGGCAAAAAGTTTTGGACCTGGGGCGCCGGTCCGCGCGGCGTCATGTGGGAAAAAATCCTGACCGACAACGACGGCCCCTACATCGAGCTGATGGCCGGCGCCTACTCCGACAACCAGCCTGACTACAGTTGGCTGCAACCTTACGAAACCAAATCTTTCCAGATGTACTGGTATCCGTTCCGCGACATTGACGGGGTGAAGAACGCCAATTTGGACGCCGCCGTGAACCTGGATATAGACACCAACAAAAATGTTGCCAAAGTCGGATTCTGCGTCACTTCCGCGCACGACAAGGCGACGGTCACGGTAACCTCCCATTCCTCCCGCAGAATGGTCCTCTCGGAGAACATTTCCATCGGCCCCGGCAAACCCTATGTTAAACAAGTTTCAATCGAGCCCGGCATAGACGTGCATGAGCTGCGTGCCTCTCTTTCCGTGGAAGGCCGCGAATTGGTC
>JBEKUQ010000158.1:0-7133 GCA_049514835.1 Verrucomicrobiota bacterium
CTCAAGCCATAGATGCTGATAATCGAGCGCGGCGCGATGGCAGCGGCCAGCAGGTTGCCGTCAATCGGCAGGCGGTCTTCGCGCCCGGTGAAGAAGCGCAGGCGCGGGGTGAACCACGAAGAAAAACTGCGGGTGGTGCTCTCAATCCCCTCCGCGCTGCCCCGCTCACTGGCGGATCGCCAGGGCAGCACGCCACCCACGCCGGTGCTGCCGGCCACGCAAGCGGTGATGCGCTCATCCAGCATGGCGGCGAGGGCGGCCATCTTGCCGGTTCGGGAGTATCCGGTGATGGCGATGTATCGCTGGTCCACTTGCGGCAGCGTGTCAAGGTAATCCACGATCATTTGGGCGGTGAATGCGGTCTGGCCCATCGTGCCAAAAGTGTAGCCGGGATAGTATTGGGCGATATTGGGCGCGCTGGGCGGGTCCACGCTCTGGTTCATCGAGCAGGCGATATACCCGCGGCTCGTGATGCCGGGCGAACCACCAATGAGGACTGGAAACGGCCCGGCGCCGGGCGGAATGGTCACCGTGACCCGCGTCGTAATCCTGCTATCCGGACCATACTGCAAATCAACGATTTTCGTGACCGATCCCTCAGCCGGCGCGCCGCCGCGTCCGCCGCCGAAACCCCGTCCGCCGCCGCCCGCCGTCGCGGGATCCACCGCCACAATCTTGTCGAGCTTGGGCTTGGGTGGGATCGTGCCGATGTCGTACCTCTCAAAGAGCTGGATGATCTCGGCGCGACGCTCCTTCCAGTCTTTCGGCGTCTTCACCTTCCGCTTGCCGTCCGCGAAGGTCAACGGGTCCGGCAGACTGTTGATGCGCGGCAGCGCGTCAAAATCCGGCGGCAATTCCTGGGTCTTCTCGAGCCAATTGGTGAAGGACGGGACCGGCGGCAGGATTTGCTGCAAGCGGTCGAGATACTGGCGGCGCTGCTCGAGGGTCGCGGACCAAAGGGAACCGGCCGACAGCAGGATGGCCAGCAAGGTGCAGGAGAATTGCTTTTGCATCATGGCGAGGCGTTGCATCGGAGTCTATGCTTTCGACAGCGCTCGTCAATATGAAGAAATGGCGACCCTAAGGGGAGTCGAACCCCTGCTACCGCCGTGAAAGGGCGATGTCCTAACCACTAGACGATAGGGTCACCGAAAAGTGACCCAATATACGCCCCGCCCGGCCCTTGTCACGCCGGCGATGTCCTAACCACTAGACGATAGGGTCACCGAAAAGTGACCCAATATACGCCCCGCCCGGCCCTTGTCACGCCCATTTCTTCCAATTTTTCCGATTCAAGCCCGAGAACAAGCCGCCCACCCCGCGCGTCATGGTTTAACGGCGCGCAATTTTCGCTTTTGCCGCCGCTCTCTTTGGTCTTTAATGGGGAATGCACTTGGAAGAAATCGCCATAATCGGCGCCGGCCTTTTGGGCGGCTCGCTTGGGCTGGCCATCCGGGAGCGCCAAAAGTCGGTCAAAGTGCAGGCTTTCGTCCGCCGCCCGGAAAGCGTGGCTGAATGCCAGCGGCTGGGCGTCGCCCATTTTGCCACGCAAAACATGAAAGAAGCGGTGGGCCGGGCCGACTTGGTGATTCTCTGCACGCCCCTTTCCCAAATGCGCGAACTGGCGCTGGCCATGCGGCCCTTCTTGAAACCCGGCGCGCTGGTCACGGATGTCGGCAGCGTCAAGGCGGGCGTGGCCCAGGAACTTGAACCGCTGCTGCGCGAGGCCGGAGCGTGCTTTGTCGGAAGTCATCCCATGGCCGGCTCGGAAAAAACCGGCCTGGCCGCCGCCCGCGCCGATCTGTTCCACAACGCCATCTGCCTCGTCACGCCCACCGCGCATTCCCCGGCGCCCGCGGTGGAGGCGGTGCTGGATTTTTGGAAGGCCCTGGGCGGACTGCCGGTGCGGTTGACGCCGGAATTGCACGACGACCTGGTAAGCCGCTCCAGCCATTTGCCGCACGTCGTCGTGGCGGAACTGGCCAATTACGTGTTAAGCCCGGCCCATCCCAAGGAGCAGGCGCTGGTCTGCGCCAGCGGTTTTCGCGACACCACGCGCATCGCGGCCAGCTCGCCGGCCATGTGGCGGGATGTGGCGCTGGCCAACCGCAAAAACCTGTGCCGCGTGCTGGGCGTTTTTGTCGCCGACTTGCAGGAATTCCAGCTCGCCCTGGAACGGGAGGACGTCCAGGCCGTCGAGGAATTCTTCACCAATGCCCGGCAGCGTCGCGAACAATGGCGCGCCCACTGGGCCACCCTGTCGCCGGAGTAAGAAGAGCCGTCGCTTTTTTCGGTGGGTCGTGCTGGCAAAGCAATATTTCAAGGCTTCGGACGTCTTGATTGAGAATTGGTCATTGAGAATTTGTAATTGGTCATCGGCGGGACGGCAAACCGCCACAACGCGGTCGGAGAATTGCCGGGCCCTTATGCCGATGCTGCTGAAATAACAAATGACAAGTTCTCAATGACCGATTCTCAATTGTTCTGAAACTGTGAAACTTTTCCCCGGCAGAAAAAAGCCAGGAAAGGGAAAGGCGCCTCCCGTTGCCAGCCAGATTGCGGCAGAGGCCTCTTCCGTATATCATCGGAGGGATGGCATTGCCTGAACTCATCGAGCTGGTTCCTCTGGCGAAGCCGGTCGTGGCGCAAGTCACCGTGCCGGGTTCCAAAAGCCTGACTAATCGCGCCCTGATCCTGGCCGCGCTGGCGGACGGCGCCGTCACCCTGCGCGGCGCGCTCTGGAGCGAGGACACGCAGGTTATGTTTGACAGCCTGCGCCGCCTCGGCTTTCACGTCGAGGCGCGCGAGGATTTGAAGGAATCGTGCAATCGAACCCTGCTCGTGCGCGGGCTGGGCGGCAAAATCCCCAACGCCGGAACCGCCGGCCGGCCGCTGGAACTTTTTGTCGGCAACGCCGGAACCGCCGCCCGGTTTTTGGCGGCGCTGGTCTGCCTGGGCCGCGGCGTCTATCGCCTGGAGGGAACTCCCCGGATGCACGAACGCCCCCAGGCCGGTTTGTTCAACGCCTTGCGCCAATTGGGCTACCGGGTGGATTCGCCCAACGACCGCTTGCCGGCCGTCATCTTCGGATCGGGGCCGCGCCAGAGCGCCGCCTGCGCGGTGAGCACGGAGGAAAGTTCGCAGTTCGCCTCCGCTCTCGCCCTATGCGCGGAGCGCGGCTTGTGGCGCGTCGCGCCGGCGGAAGAGAGCGCCGGCCAGGAGCGATACCTGGACATGACGTTCAAATTGATAAAATCGTTTCCCGGCAACGGCGGCTCGTTTCAAGTGGAGCCCGACGCCTCCAGCGCGAGTTATTTTTTGGCGGCGCAATGGCTGATGCAGCCGCCCAGCGCCATCACCGTCGCCTCCTTCCCCGTTTCCGATTGGCAGATGGACGCCGCCTTTCCCAATTTTCTGCCGCTGCCCGCCACGATTTCGCGGCGGACCCAGCTCGGCGACAGCATCATGACGGCGATGGTGCTGGCGCCGTTCGCCGCCGGGCCGGTCAAGTTCACCCACCTGGAACGGCTGCGCGCCCAGGAGTGCGAGCGCGTGGCGGCCATGCGCGCCGAATTGACGAAATGCGGCGCGAAGGTCGTGGAAAAAGGCGGGAGCCTCACCATTTTTCCGGCGGCGGAAAAGCTGCGCGGGGCGGAAATCGAGACCTGGCAGGATCATCGCGTGGCCATGTGTTTCGCCATTCTGGGATTGAAAATTGCGGGCCTTGGCATCAAGAATCCCGCCTGCGTGAAAAAGACGTTCCCCAATTTTTTCCAAAAACTGGCCGCGCCGCCGCCCGCCGGCCTGGGTGCCATTATACTTGACGAAAGCAGCCGGCGGCCCCTGGCCGGGGAGGACTTGTTCGCCGCTTAGCCCATTCCTGAAAGACACTTGAACACATCCAATATCGTCATCGCCATTGACGGCACGAGCGCGTCTGGCAAAAGCACCAACGCCAAACGGGTGGCCCGCGAACTGGGCTACGTCTATGTGGACACCGGCGCGATGTATCGCACCCTGGCCTGGCACGCCTTGCAACAAGGGGTGGACCCGCACGACGCCAGGGCCGTCGCCGCCCTCTGCCGCAGATGGAAGACCTCCCTGCAATGCGCGGACCGGCGCGTCATCCTGCGCGTCAACAGTTATTACCCGGAAAAGGAAATCCGCACCGCCGAAGTCAGCGCCGCCGTGCCCCATGTCGCCGCCGTGCCCGCCGTGCGCCGCTGGATGAAGGCCAAACAGCGCGAGTGCGTCAAGTTCGGCAACCTGGTCATGGAAGGCCGCGACATCGGCACTCATGTCTTTCCCGAAACCGCCTTCAAATTCTACCTCGACGCCAGCCTGCAGGAACGTTCCCAGCGCCGGGCCGCCGAGGGCGTGCGCGAGAACCTCGCCGCGCGCGACCGGCGCGACAGCGAGCGCGCCGCCGCGCCGTTGATGATCGCGCTCGGCGCCAAGGTCATCAACAACTCGCGCCTGACGGCCGACGAGACCAGCGCCCTCATTCTCAACGAAGTCAAAAAGAGACTCGTCGAACTGCCCTCCCGTCCGCCGCGATGAACCGCTGCTACAAAATCGGCTGGCATTTCTTTCGCGCCTTCTTCCGCTGCTATTTCCGCTGGCGCGTCTTCAATCCCGAACGCGTGCCGATGTCCGGCCCGGTCATTCTGGCGTGCAACCACGCCAGTTTCATTGACCCGCCGCTGGCCGGGGCCGGCTTGCGGCGGCCCATCAGCTATCTGGCCCGCGCTTCGCTGTTCCGCGTTCCAATCCTGGCCGCCATTCTTCGCTCCTGGGAAGTGGTGGCGGTGGATCGCGACGGCGGAACCGGCGGCGGATTCAAGGCCATCCTGGAACGGCTCGATCGCGGCGGCGCCATCCTCCTCTTCCCGGAAGGCACGCGCTCGCCGGACGGTCAACTGCAAAAAGCCCGCAGCGGCATCGGCCTGGCGGTGATCAAGTCCGCCGCGCCCGTCGTGCCCGTGCGGCTGTTCGGCACCTTCGAGGCTTATGGCCGGAGCAAGAGATGGCCTCGTCCGCTGCGGCGTCTGACAGTCAAGTATGGCCAGCCGATGGATTTCGCGGCCTTGCGCGCGGAAGCGAAGACCTGTCCCAAGCCTCGCGTCAAGCAGATTTATCAGCAAGTGGCCGACGAAATCATGGCCGCCATCGCCCGCCTGGAACCCAGCCAGGATTGATCCCGCGTCTTGCAAATGGTCCCTCAATCCCAACGCGATTGTCCTTGAGCACGGCGAAAATGTCCAATCTCCAGCGGCACGCAAGCAGCCTGTGCCCTGCCTCTCCTGAATGAGGTAGGGCGGGCAGTCCTCTGCCCGCCGTCATCCGCAATAAACTATGGCGCTGTGTATAAATGGCTTATTTGACTTCGCGGTTGACGAATGATCGGCGGCACTTGTTTTTCGGCGCGGATCGGCCATACTGGCCGCATGGCAAAGTCCGGGATTATTGACAACTTGCGGCTTTCTCTTGTGGTCGGAGGCTGGTTTCATTATTCGAGCCAGCCGCCGTAAATAAAGCTTCGGCATCACCACCATGAGCGCTTGGCGAAAAGAAGCTTCCAAACGATTGCCGGAGTTGCAGCGAATCATTGCCTCTCCTAAGGTAGATAATCCCATGATGCTTTGGATCGAGTTGCAGATGGAGTTCGAGAAGCTGTGCAAACAAGAACCAGTGCATCTGGATTTGCTCAGGAGACTTTGGGGATATGCGAAGTGGTGTATGGAACGCGGGGATGATGTCGGGACCGGATCTGCGCTTGGATTTTGCGAGCACTTGATAGATTCAAAAGAATCTCGAAGGATTCTCCCGGAAATCATGAGCCGGCAGGATTTCCAGAGCTTGAAAGGGTTGCTCGTTTACCACAACACCGAGGCTGATTACGATGCCGTCTTGAAGAGCTTTGGACCCGGAACTACCAAGCCAACCAAAAGGAAGTAACTGACACCTTCCTTGCTTGGATCAAGCGCTGTCTTGGTGCTTTACGTTTCATGGCACTATATTGCCCAATGTTTCTATAATTGACTCTCGCAGAGCGCGAATCATCGCCCGCGCCTGGGCCGCGCTGGTGCAATAGGGAGGCATGATGACGATGACGTTTCCCACCGGCCGCGTCAGCACCCCGCGCCGGGCCATGGCCGCGCAGACGCGGATGCCGGCCTGTCCGCGCAACGGGTAGGGTTCGCGCGTCTTCCAATTCTTGACCAGCTCCACTCCCGCAACCAATCCAACCTGGCGGATGTCGCCCACGTGCTCCAGCGGCCAAAGAGTTTTCAGTTCCTCCCGCAAAATCTTTTCCAGTGACCGGCGCGCCGCCAGGCAGGCGGGCGATTCCAAAATCTCCAGGCTGGCCAGCGCCGCCGCCGCCCCCAGTTGATTGCCCGTGAAGCTGTGCCCGTGGAAAAATGTTTTGAACTCGTCGTATTCGCCCAGAAAAGCCTCGAAGACCTCGTTCGTGGTGAGCGTGGCCGCCAGCGGCAGGTAGCCGCCGGTCAGCCCCTTGGCCAGCGCCGCGTAGTCGGGATGCACATTTTCTTGATGACAGGCCAGCAGGCTGGTCGCGCCCGCGCTGGCGCGCCCCAACGCGGTCATCACTTCGTCGGCAATCAATTGCGCGCCGTGGCCGCGCGCGGTTTCCGTCACCCGGCCCAGCCAGCCGGCAGGCTGCGGGATCATGCCGGCGGCGCCCTGGATCAGCGGCTCGAAAACAAACGCCGCGAACGGATCGCCCTTCTTTTTGCGCGCGGCGAATTTCTGCTCCACCTGGCCGACACATTCCCAGCGGCAGCGGCGGTATTCCCGCGCGTCCGCCCGCTCCGGCTTGGCCCGGTTGAACGGGCAGCGATAGCAGTATGGCGACATGACCTTGGCGCTCTGGAAAAGCAATCCGGCGTAACTGCGGTGGAACAAATCAATGTGCCCCAGGCTGACCGCGCCGACGGTGTCCCCATGATAGGCGTTGTCCAGACATAGAAACTTCGGGCGGCGACTGCGCCCGGCGCGAAGGGCAAACTGGAAGGCCAGTTTCAGGGCCACCTCCATCGCCGTCGAGCCGTCGTCGGAAAAAAACACGCGGGCCAGTCGCGGCGCGCCGGCCGCGGCGCGGCCGCGGCCGG
>JBEKUQ010000159.1:0-5985 GCA_049514835.1 Verrucomicrobiota bacterium
GGTCCAGGTACAACTCCCATAAAAAGGCCAGGCCAATTCCCAACAGGACACCGCCTGCCGCGATGGCAAAGATAACCCTGTCGGACTTCTTCAAATCGGCGGACGGCGGCGAAGGGTTTTGAATGACCTTGATATTCGATCCCCGGTAATCCCCGATGGTGCCTTCGATTTTGACCGCGTACATCTGGCCGGACACTCGTTTCAGATAATCCTCCTGCACCGCCTTGACTCTCTCGAGATCTTCAATCATAACTTCCAGGTGGTTGAGGTTGGTCCCTCTACCCTGGAATTGTTGGAGTTCCTTGGCGAATTCATTGGTCTTGGCCATATACCCCGCAATTCGGGTCACCTCGCTGTTGTAAGCCGCCACGGGATCCAGCACGGCGGGGGCGCCGGGTATTCGCGCCTCCTCCTTGGCCACGGCCAGAAGGCCGGGATTTGCCTCCTCCAGACGCCTGACTTTGGCCTTGGCATTTTGAAGCTCGGCCAGGTTGGCTTGGACAAGAGGGACGTTGGTGCTGTAACGGCTCTCGTAATTCGCCTCCTTGGCTTGAAGGTCCATCAACTCCTGCCGGGCTTGCTTGTAGTCGCTCATGGTCAGCTCGGATGGCTGCAGAATGCCGGGGGCGGCGGCATTGCTTGTCGCCACTTGGTTGGTGGCAGGGAGGAATTTGCGCAATTGCTCCAACCGGGCCGTCGCCTCGGCCAAATCGGCCAGGGCCATGTAGTATTCCCGCTTGACGGACCCCTCCTGCGCTTTGTAGGCCGACTCCTCTTCCTTGAGGTTGACAATCCCGGCCTGGCTTTTCAACTCCGCCAATTGGTTTTCTGTAGCCTTCAGATCCTGTTCCCGCAAGCTATCCTCCCGCGTTACCCATTCGTCGTTGGCCGGCTGGTGGATCAGCAAATGTTTATTAATGTAATTGGTGATCACCTGATCCAACACCGCTTTGACAATCTCCCCGGAACGGCTGGAGAAAGTCACCCAAATTATCTGGCTGTGCGGGGGCGAATCCACCGACAAATTCCCTTGAATCATTCCGGCGGCCTGATCCAGGTTTGCATTGCTTCCCCCGCCGTATTTGGCCAAGATTCTGGCCGGCGTGAGCGCCTCTGCCGCCGCTCTCAAGTTGTCCAAACTGGTTAGAATCTCAACCTCCGAAGTGAGGGGATTGCCGGCACTGGTAGTCGGGGTCACCTTGACGCTGGGGGTTTCCTCATCCGGACCCTTTGAGTCGGCGATATAGGCTATATAAAGCTTGGCCGTTGAAGAATACGTTCGGGGCCAGAGGGCGCTGGTAATTCCCGCGGCGACAAAGCCCAGCACAGAAGCACACAGGATCAACCATTTGCGCCGGAATACAATGTAATAGATGTCCCCCAAGCCCACCCCCGGGGAGGCCGGTGCGGCCGTTTGCTTTTGATTCATATCCTTTTAACCTACATCAGGCTGCCCAAAACACCATGATACTTTGACATTCCTTTTCGCGTGCCTGGCCTTAGGACACATGCCGATACAGCAGTTGGCCCGCCAGCCGCAACAGCGGCGGCGGCAGGATGGCAAAAAGCCGGTTGAACCAGCCTTCGGCCCGATCCACGTCGGCGACAAACCGCTCCCGGCGAAAGTCATACTTGCAGCATTTTATCTGGTCTTCGCGCGCCCCGAAGCCGAGTTTGAAGCGCCGCAAACCTTCGTTGCCCAGGGAGGTCCTGCCGAAGTGCAGGCGGGCGCATCCCCGCGCCGCGCATTGGCGGATGCCTTCCCACATGAGGAGATTGTTGGGGCGCATAATCTGGAAAGCATGGTCGGAAGCGCCATATTTGTAGAGGGCTTGCCGGCCTTGATGCAAAAAAATCGCGCCGGCCACGGGCTGGTTTTGCCACCAGGCGGTGGCGATGAAACCCAGGCCGGCCTGAAGCATGTTCTTCTGGATATGGGCGAAGAATTTCCACGGCTGGGGCGGCAAACCGTGCCGCCGGCGAGTCAGGCAGTGCAGGCCGTAGTAGGTTTGGGCGGAGGCGATGGTGGTGTCAATCTGGATGCGCAATCCCGCCGCCTGCGCTTTTCGGACGCCGCGTCGCACGGAACTTTCCAGGTTCTTGAAGAGCCCGTCTTCCCCCTCGTCCAACTCCAGCCAATGTCCATAAAAAACCAGCGATGGAGAACTGCCAGGCCAGTCTTCATCGCTGCTGCGGCATTCCAAGTAACGCCAGCCGTGTGCGCGGCCGTGTGCCATCGCCATTTCGTAGAGATCCCCCGTGTCCTGACCCTCCGACTTTAATGGGAAACAAAAATCGGTAAAAGGCAACGAAACCCCGCGCCGCCCCGTCCACGGGCTGCACACTTCCATCACCGGAAGCACTGACCGTAATTGGCCGGCGCGGAAACGGGCGGCAAAAACGGGAACATGGCCGTAAGTGAGCTGCAGCACACTCGCCCAGGCGGTTCCGTGGAAGAACCAAGCGTCCGGGCGGGTGGCCAAGAGCGCATCCCATCCCGGCTGTTCGAGGGGGTTGAGGAGGAGGGGACCATCCAGCCGGCCATGAGGGAGCGCTGGCACGGACTGAAGCGCGATAGAACTCACTTGGCGCAGCCGGCGCGCGGTCTGGCGGAGCTGAGGCACAGTTTCAACTCGCCGGCCACGGCGTGAATTTGTTCCCGGGTCAATTCCGGAAACATGGGCAGGGAGAGGAACTCGGCGGCGCAGCGTTCGGCCACCGGGAAACTGCCCTTGCCCCGGCCGAGGAACCGATAGGCTTCTTGCAGGTGAACGGGAATCGGATAATGAATGGCACAGGAGATCCCCTTCTCGGCCATGGACTGGAGCACCTGGTCGCGGTCCTTCACCCGGACGGCGTAGATATGATAAACACTCTGGTTGAAGCGGCCCTGGGCCGGAATGATGAGTTCTTCGGCACCGCCGAGAAGCTGGTCGTAAAGGAGGGCATGGGAACGGCGGCGGAGATTGGAGACATCCAGTTGCTTGAGTTTGACGCTCAAGACGGCGGCCTGGATGCCGTCCATGCGGCCGTTCCAACCGATGTGGGAATGGTAGTATTTGCGGGCCTGGCCGTGATCGCGAAGACATCGGATTTTGGCGGCCAATTCGGGGTTGTTGGTCAGGGTGGCGCCGGCTTCGCCGAGGGCGCCGAGGTTTTTGCCGGGATAAAAGCTGAAGCAGCCGGCCAGGCCGATAGTGCCGGCTTTCTTGCCTTTGTAAGTGGCCCCGTGCGCCTGGCAGGCGTCTTCGATGACGGGGAGGCGGTGGCGGGCGGCGATTTCCAGGATTGGATCCATGTCAGCGCACTGGCCGAAGAGATGGACGGGGAGGATGGCCTTGGTGCGGGGAGTAATGGCGTTTTCCAGCAAGGCGGGATCCATGTTGTAGGTGGACTCTTCGACGTCCACGAAGACCGGCCGGGCGCCGCAAAAGCTGATGGCTTCGGCGGTGGCCATGAAGGTGTTGGGAACGGTGATCACCTCGTCTTTGGGCCCCACCCCCAGAGCCAACAAGGCAAACCAAAGGGCGTCGGTGCCGTTGCCGACGCCCACGGCGTGAGCCGCGCCGCAGTAGGCGGCGAATTCCTTTTCAAATTTGGCGACAAACGGGCCGCCGGCAAAAGCTGCGGCGTCCAAGACTTCGGCAATGGCGGCATCGAGTTGTTCGCGGATCGGCGCATGGTGAGCGTTGAGATCAAGAAAGGGCACTTTCATGGCTGTCGAATGGGTTTCAGGGTCTGGCTGGTTTTCGGGGCGTTGCCGCCGGGGGTTTGGCTTTCGCTTTCCGTCCTGCCTTGAGCATGCGGATGATCCTGGCGGGGTTGCCCGCCACTACGGCGTCGGCTGGAACATCGCGGGTGACGACGCTGCCGGCGCCGACGATGGCACGCCGGCCCACGGTGATGCCGCAGAGGAGGGTGGCGCTGGAGCCGATGGAGGCGCCGCGCTGCACGCGCGTGGGAATGCATTTCCAATCCGACTCGGTTTGCAGTTGGCCGTCGGGGTTGGTGGCGCGGGGGTAAAGATCGTTGATGAAGGTGACGTTGTGCCCGACGAAGACATCATCCTCCAGGACGACCCCTTCGCAGATAAAGGTGTGGCTGGAGATTTTACAGCGATTCCCAATCTGGACGCCTTTTTGAATTTCGACGAAGGTGCCAATTTTTACGTCGTCGCCAAGCTGGCAACCGTATAAATTGGTGAACGCGAAAATGCGGACGCCCCTGCCCAATTTCACACTGGGCGCGATATTCTGGTAGGAAGAGGACTCAGCCATAAGCGTTTTGACAGAGGGATCTCCAAAACGCTAGGCGGTGACGGCAGGCTGGGCCGCGCGGGGGCGGGCCGTCGGGGGCAGGTTTTTCTTGTCCGCTTTGGAGCCGCCGTTGCCTTCCACTTTTTGGGGAGGCGCGGCGGACCGGGCCAATCGCGGCTGTTCAGGATCTACAAAAGGAATCCGGCTCCCCCCCTGGTGGAGCGAAGCGGTGCAGGCTTCCAGGATTTTGACCAGTTCCAAGCCCCGGATGCCGCTGCTGAGGGGGATTTTGGACTCGCGGATGCAGTCAATAAAATGCTGGCACTCGGATTTGAGGGGTTCTTCCTGTTTCAAATAGGGGGCGTAAGTGTCGCCGTAATGGTAGGCATAGTGGAATTCGGCAAAGGTGTCGTAGTGGGGCGGGCGTTCGACCCGTGCGTCGAAGATGCGGATTTTCTCCTGTTGGGCGACGTCGTCATAAACGACCATGCGCTTGCTGCCGACAATGGTCATTTCGCGGACTTTGCGCGGGTCGAGCCAACTGCTGTGGATGATGGCGGAGCGGTCATGGCCGAACCGCAGGCACATGGAAGTGACATCTTCGATGCCGGGGGTGACGTGGGCGCTGCCGGAACAATTGACGCTTTCCGGGAATTCCCCCAGGAGATGGAGGATGATGGAGATGTCATGGGGAGCGAGGTCCCAGGCCACGTTGATGTCTTTTTGAAACAACCCCAGGTTGAGGCGCCGGGAGCAGATATAGCGGATTTGCCCGAGGTCCCCGCGGTCCACGATTTCTTTGATCTTCCTGACGGCCGGGGAATAAAGGAAAGTATGGCCGACCATGAGGACCAGGCCATGATGTTGGGCAATTTGGATCAACTCCTGGCATTGCTCGACCGAGGCGGCCATGGGCTTTTCGATCAAGGTGTGTTTGCCGGCTTCCAAGGCCGCCTTGGCCATGGGAAAGTGCATCTTGACGGAGGTGGCGACGGCCACCGCATCCACGCTGCCGTCGCTGAGCATGCGCTGGTAATTCATCTCCGCCTTGACTTCGGGATACAGCCCTTTGAGATGCTCCAACCGATCGGCGCTGATGTCGCACATCGTAGTGAGATCGCAACCGGGCAAGGAGCGAAAATTGCGCACCAGATTGGGTCCCCAATAGCCGCATCCGACCACTCCGACTTTAATTTGTTTGCTCATGTGTTGTTCGTGTCACTTACTCATCGGCACTTTTTCCAGTGGACTTGTGCAGTTTCTGAACATTAGCGGGCTTTTGCGCAGCCGCGCAATCGCCCTGGGGCGAAGCGCCCGGGTTGACGGGGCAGGACCGGCGGGCCCGGCCTCATTGAGGCGCTTGCGGCCTGTGAACCAACCCCCGCGGGAACCATTGGCGGGTTCACTCTGAATTGTCCGACCAAAGAAAGGGCCGGAGAACCCTTGCGCGCGAGGCGCGACTCGGCAGAGCCGGCGCACCCAAGGGCTCCGGCCGCGCCTTGGCGGCAGCCTTGCGCGCGGATTGAACGTCCCACGCTTGCCTGAAGATGGCGAAGGGCGTGCTGACAATGATCTTCAAATCCAGAAAGAGGGACTTGGTTTCAACGTAGGCCAGGTCCAGTTCCATCATTTGCTCAAAAGTGGTGCGGTTTTTTCCTTTGACCTGCCAGAGGCCGGTAAGACCGGGCAGCGTCTGACAGCGTTGGCGATGGCGGGGCTGAAACATTTC
>JBEKUQ010000160.1:0-5981 GCA_049514835.1 Verrucomicrobiota bacterium
CACCATCCCCCATTCCGCCTCCCCCTCCGCCAAATCGTGAGGCCCTCAATCCTTCGTGATCCCCATCATCGCCTTCTCCAGTTCCAGCCGCAACCGCTCCCGGTCCTCCTCCGTCGCGTCGCCCGGCACCCAGAACGGCGCGCCGTACCGCATGACGCAGCGGGCAAAGGGCAGCGGAATTTGGAACCTGTCCCAGCTTCCCATCGTTATCTTGGCCCGCGTATAATTGGAAATCGGGATAATCGGCCGCCCCGTCGTTTGCGCCAGATAAATGATCCCCTCCTGCACCGTGTAGGCCGGACCGCGCGGCCCGTCCGGCGTGATGGTGATGCTGTAATTTCTTTCCATCCACGTCGTCGCCTCCAACAGCGCCTGCGCCCCGCGCCGGCTGGCCGATCCCCGGATCGGCACCACCCCAAAGGGTTCCACGAGCCGCGCCAGCAACGCCCCGTCCCGGCTCGCGCTGATCATCGCGCACATCCCCGCGCACGGCCATTTCGTCCGCACAAATTCCCCGTTCGCCGCCAGCGCCTGCGCCATCCGGTTGTGCCACAGGCAAAAAATCACCGGCCCCGGCAGCACCGGACACTGCTCCCCGTCCTGCCAGCGCACCCGCCACGATTTCATCACCAGGCGCATGAAGACCAGCGCCACGTCCGCCGCCACCTTCCGCCGCCACGACAATTGCCGCGGCACGACCGGCCCGCCGGACTTCTGGTTTGTTGTCTCCGCGTTCACGCGCCCTTTTTCAACGCGGCCCGCACCAGCTCCTCCACCCCCGCCTCCGGCCCCAGCGCCGCTCCCGCCCCGCGGATCGCCTCCTGCGCCTCCGCCTGCTTGTAACCCAGCGCCATCAGCGCCAGCGTCGCGTCATTGATTCTTTGTTCGCCCGCGGACAACCCCCTTTGCGCGCTCCCCGCCTCCAACACCCCGGCCGCGCCGATCTTGTCCTTCAACTCCACCACGATCCGCTCCGCCGTTTTTTTCCCCACGCCGGATATTTGCGACAACATCTTCACGTCCCCGCCCGCCACCGCCCCGCGGAACGCCGTCACGTTCATCCCGCTGAGAATGCTCAGCGCGATCTTCGGCCCGATCCCGCTCACCGTGGCGATGAGCAGCCGGAACAACCCCCGCTCCGCCGCCGTCATGAAGCCGTAGAGCACGTGCGCGTCCTCCCGCACCACCAGGTGCGTCAACAATTTTACCGGCTGGCCGGGCGCCGGCAGCTTGTCGAACGACGACAGCGGAATCAGCGCCTCGTAGCCAACCCCGTTCACTTCCACCGTCACCTGGGTGGGTTGCGCCTCCACCAATTTGCCTTGCAGAAATGTAATCACAGCAGAACCCGCGCCTCATCCGGGCGGCCAGGCCAGCCCGCGTCCGCCCAGAATATGGCAATGCAGGTGCGGCACCGTCTCGCCCCCGTCCTTCCCGTTGTTGATCACCACCCGGTAGCCGCTTTGGTTCAGCCCCAACTGCCGCGCCACCTCCCCGGCCTTGAGCAGCAGGTGTCCCAGCAGCTTTTCATCCTCCGCGCCCGCCTCCGACAGCCGCGCGATGTTCTTTTTCGGCACGATCAGCACGTGCGTTGGCGCCTTGGGATTGATGTCGCGGAACGCCAGCACCGTTTCATCCTCGAACACGATCTCGGCCGGGATTTCGCGCGCGATGATTTTCTCGAAGATATTCTTGCTCATAATCAGTTGAGGCGGCACTGGGCCCGCCCCGCCTCAAACTGCCTCTGTTGAGCCGTCCCTGTCAATCTCCACCGCCGCCTCCCCAACCCCCCAAAACAGGTCGTGATCTTAATCCTAATCTTAATCCTGCCTCCCGCCCCCCAACCCCCGCAACTCCCTCCAGCCCTCCAACCCGGCATTTTATCATTTATAATTCATGACTCCACCCAATCCCTTTTGACAAGAATTAGAATCTATGGTTTAATCCATAAGCATGAGACACGTAAGCGCAGTCACAGTCGCCTCCGGCAGGCCATGCAGGGCAGGCATCTTGCCTGCCGGTTCGCGCGGATTCCAGGCGCGCCGGAGCCTCGACCATAATCGGGATGCGCCACCTCAAATCCGCCCCCGCCCCACTCCATCCGTCTCCGTGTCCCTCCAAATCCATCCACTCAGTCCACTCAGACCATTTTTCTCCGGCGCGGGCCGGCTCCAGATCGGGGCCGCCGGGTCGCGCAGCGCAGCGGTCTCCGTTGGGCTGGTCTGGCAGGCGCTCCACAGAACAGGGCCGGCGCCCAGGAAAAGCAGGAACCGCCATTGCCGCCGTCCGATCTTGGGTTTGAGACGAAGTTCTTCAATGGCAGGGGCGTCGCGCTGCGACGCCCGGACGGCGCGGCGCGCCGTCCCTACCAAGGAAATGAAGAATTTTATCACACACCTTCCGATCATTTGCGCTCCGATTCCTTCAGCAGTTGGGCCAGGTCATCCTTCCACAAGGCCGCCAGCGTGTGGGTGCCGTGCCCTTGCGTGCGGTCACTCAGCGGGATGACAATGGCCCTCCCGTTTTTCACCCGCTTGATTTCCGTTTCCAAAATCTTCAACTCCGGCGGATTGATCAAATCATCCGCCGAATTGACCGCCAGCAACGGCGCCTTGATCTTTTCCAAATCGGGACCGGGCGTGTAATCGTGCGACGCTTCAAAGGCGTAGAGCACGTCGTTGGCGTCGAGCGTTCGCAGGTAGCCATCCACGCCCCGATCAAACGCCCGGTCCGCCGCCGCGAGGGTGGGCGCGGCCTTCTGCCGTCGCACCGGGTTGTCGCCCATGAACCACATCATCCCGGCGGCCGTCCGCAGGCCAGCCGGCGGCTGCTTGTAGTCGCCGTTCTCCCACGAGGGATCGGTGCGGATGGCGTCAATAATTATTCTCCGCCACATCCGGTTCCGCCCCGACATCTCCGTCGGCAGGCTGGCCAGCGGCATCAGCGCGTCCATGAAATCCGGATGCATCTCGCCCCAAAGCCACGAGTGCATCCCGCCCATGGAAGTGCCCATCACCAGCCGCAAATGGTTCACCTGCAAGCCTTCCGTCAGCAGCTTGTATTGCGCCGCGATCATGTCCCGGTAGCCGTAGGCCGGGAATTTCGCCCGCAGCCCGTCGCTCGGCTTGGACGACTGGCCGTGCCCGATGTTGTCAACAATTACCAGATAATACCGCGCCGCGTCCAGAAGCTGTCCCGGCCCAAAGAGCTCGCCGCCGAAAGTTTGCGCCCCCTGGCCCGCCACGAACTGGCTGCTGCTCCCGGTGGTGCCGTGCAGGATCAGCACCGCGTTGGTCACCATCCCGTTGCCATCCTTCCGGGGCGCGCCCAGCGTCACGTAATGCATCCGCAGTTCCGGCAAGGTTGCCCCGCCGTTAAAATGAAAATCTTTGATCACGTAGTCGCCGGGCGCGGGCGTGGGAAAGGTGGCGGCGCCGGCCCCGCCGGCGGCGGTCAACCACACCAACAGACTCTGGAAAAACAACGGCTTCTTCATGGCCACAAAGATAGGCGCACCTCAGTTTTTAGGCAATTCCGAGGCAGGGACGCCGCGCTGCGGCGTCCAGGTCGGCGCAGCGCGCCGACCCTGCCAAAAACCGAGATGCGCCCGATGCGGGTCTGGGAGCCTGTTCCGGCGTGACAATTCTGTTGACCTGTGGCTTATTACTGGCGTCGCGGAGATTCTGATGAATCGCGTTGTCTTTTATATTTTGGCTCTGGCCATTTTTGGGCTGTGCCTGTTCCTTGTCCTGGAACAAGGGCGCAAGCTGCCGGCCCCTGCCTCTGCGGCGCCCAACTTTCCATCGGAGGTCGCCATGTCCGGCGGCGGGGCGGCCGCTGCCCCCTCCGCTTCCTGGCTCGCCAATCTGCGCGAGAATTCCCAGGACCCGCTGGCGCGGCTGTTCGTCCAGTTGATTGTCATTGTCCTGGTCGCGCGCTGGTGCGGCGCGCTCGCCCTCAAGACCCGCCAGCCCGCCGTGATCGGGGAAATGCTGGCGGGCATCCTGCTGGGGCCGTCCTTGCTGGGCTGGCTCTGCCCCGGCGCTTTTCATTTGATATTCTTCCCTCCTTCACTCGGCACCCTCCGGCTGCTCAGTCAGATCGGCGTCTGCCTGTTCATGTTCCTGGTGGGGATGGAACTGGATGTCAGCCGGTTGAAACAACAGGCCGCCACCGCGGTGCTGGTCAGTCAGATGAGCATCCTCTTTCCCTGCCTGTTGGGGGTGGCCGCTTCCTTTTTCCTTTTCACCGCCTTGGCCGGGCCTCATACCGCGTTTCCGGCCTTTGCCCTGTTCGTCGGCATCTCGATGAGCATCACCGCCTTCCCCGTGCTGGCGCGAATTCTGGAGGAGCGCGGCCTGGCCAAAACTCCCCTTGGCAGCATCGCCTTGGTTTGCGCGGCGGCGGACGATGTGACCGCATGGAGCCTCCTGGCTGTGGTCGTGGCCCTCGCCAAGGCCGCCAGCGTGGCCGCCGCCGCCTTCAGCATCGCCTCCGTCGTCCTCTTTGTCTTGGCCATGCTGTTTTGGATCAAGCCCCGCCTGCCGCGGTGGATCGGTTCCGCCGCGCCCGCCGGCGGCGCGCCGGGAAGAAGCCTCACCGCCGCCGTGCTCGTCTTTCTTTTCGCTTGCGCGCTGGCGACGGATCTCATGGGGATTCACGCCCTGTTCGGTTCCTTCCTCGCCGGCGTCGTCATGCCCGCGCGCGGCGAGCTGCGCGATTTTCTCAAGCTGCGCCTGGAGAATTTCTGTTCCGTTTTTCTGCTGCCCTTGTTTTTCGCGTTCACCGGGCTGCGCACGCAAATTGGTTTGCTCAACGACACCGGCGGCTGGCTGATTTGCCTCGCCCTGGTCCTGCTGGCCACCGTGGGCAAACTGGGCGGCGCCATGCTGACCGCCCGGCTCACCGGCGTAAGTTGGATTGATTCCTTCGCGCTCGGCGCGCTGATGAACACCCGCGGCCTGGTGGAATTGATTGCCCTGAACATCGGCTACGATCTGCGCATCTTTTCCCCGCGCCTCTTCACCATGTTGGTCATCATGGCTTTGATCACCACCTGCATGACCGGCCCGCTCCTCACGCTCGGCGATTATCTGCGCGCGCGCCAGAATTTTGCTCTTTCCAGCGCGCGCGAGGCGCGTCCATAATCAGGCATGGACGTTGTTCCGCTTATGGAGCCTCACCCGGCCGACATCCAGTTAAGCTGGCCGCCGCCGCCGCCTCAGATGGAGTTGGCCGGCGGCGCGGTTCATGTCTGGAGCGCCCGGTTGGACCGCAGCGAGGCCGGCGATTCTGCCGCGCTGGCCATGCTCTCCGACGACGAACGGGCGCGCGCAGCCAGGTTCGTGCTCGGGCGCGACCGGAGAAACTTCATCGCGCGGCGCTCGCTCCTGCGCGCCATCCTCGCCCATTATTTAAAGACCGGGCCGTCGCAAATCATTCTCACTTGTGAAGAGCGGGGCAAACCGCGCCTCGCCGCGCCGAACGTCGTCCCGCCTCTTCACTTCAACTTCTCCCATTCCCGCGGACTGGCCGTGTGCGCCGTCGGCCGGCTGGCCCCGCTGGGCGTGGATGTGGAACAATTTCGGCCCATGCCCGAAATGGCCGAAATCGCCGCCACGTTCTGTTCCGCGCCGGAAAATGCCCTGCTCAAGGCCGCCCCGCCGGAGAAAAAACTCGAAGTCTTCTTCAGCATTTGGACCCGCAAGGAGGCCTATCTCAAGGCCACCGGCGAAGGCATTGCCGGCGCCTTGGCCCAGTTGGATTGCTCCCAGGCGCCGCCGGGTTGGTCGCTCCATGCTTTGTCGCCCGCTCCCGGTTTTGTCGGCGCGCTCGCCTGCACCGGCAGCCAGCCCGCGCCGCTTTGCTGGCAATGGCACGCTCCCGCGGGTTGGAATTGATAACCTCCTCCCTCCCGCCTATATTGCGCCATGCCGATTTACGAATTTCATTGTCAAAAGTGCGGCGCCGACAGCGAATTG
>JBEKUQ010000161.1:0-5946 GCA_049514835.1 Verrucomicrobiota bacterium
CACGGTGCGGCGCGGGGTGGTGAGTGCGGGGCAAACCTCCCGCAGGATGGCTTCCCACACGTCGCTCATGGAAGGGAGCATCGTCCAGTTGACGAAGGCGACCAGGTTGGAACGGCTGAATTTGGCGGTGAATTCTTCCAGTCCGTAGCGGCGGCGGATGTTGTCCCAGGTCACTTCCTTGAGCGAATCGTTCTTGCCCAGCATGATTTTGCCGTCGTCGAACTCCAGGGCCTCGGTCGCGCCGGGTTGGGCGATGCTATGGACTTCCGCCCGCGCGGCGAAATCGCGAAAAACGGGATGCAGGTCCGGATAGCCGAGCGCACCCAGGTAGGAAACGCGCAAACCGAAGCCGGCGAGGGCGTTGGCCATGATGGGGCCGTTGCCGCCCAGCTTGGTGAGCTGCAGGACCAGTTCGAGGTTGCCGCTGCGGCCCGCCGCGGCGGCGATGCGCTCCGCCAACCGGGTGATGCTGGGGAGCCGCTGATAGGATTCCGCGTTCTCGCGCTTGTCCACGACATGCAGGATCTCATCCACAAAACCGTCGAGACCGACAAAGGCGCTCAGCGTGGCCGCGCGGGCGGAGTTGGCGAGAAGCAGTTGAGCGCAGGCGGAGCGCGGTTCAGGCGGGGTCATGGCAATTTGTCAATACTTTTAATTAGATGATGCTAAGCCAGGTCAAGGCCGGCGAGTTTCAGCACGCGTTCCAGATCGCCGTCGCTGAAGAATTGGATTTCCACCGCTCCCCTGCCCTGCTGGTAACGGAGACGGACCTTGGTGCCGAAGCGCTGCTGGAGCCGTTCTTGCAGGCCGGCGATGTGGGCGTCGCTCGAAAGGAGCTCTTTCCTGGCGCCGGTCTTGCGGCCGGAATTCTTTTGGAGGGACGCGACCAGTTCCTCGGTTTGGCGGACGTTGAGGGACCTTTTCAGGACGCGGGTTGCGGCCAGCCGCTGCGCTTCGTCGGATGGCAGCCCGAGAATGACCTTGGCGTGGCCGACGGAAAGGCGCCCTTCGCGCACGAAGACCTGCAAATCGGGGGCGAGCTTCAAGAGTCGGAGGGCGTTGGCGACGACGACGCGGCTCTTGCCGACCTTGGCGGCGGCCTCCTCCTGCGTCAGGTTGAATTGCCCGATCAACTGGGAGTAGCCGCCGGCCTCCTCAATGGGGTTGAGGTTTTCGCGCTGCAGGTTCTCGATCAGGGCCAGTTCCAGAACGGCGCGATCTCCGGCCTGGCGCACAATGGCGGGCACGTCGGCCAGGCCCAGCATTTGGGCGGCGCGCCAGCGGCGTTCCCCGGCGATCAACTCGTAATGGTCGTCTTTGAGGCGGACGATCAGCGGCTGAACGATGCCTTGTTCTTTGATGGAATCGGCCAGTTCCCGCAGCGATTCGGCGGAAAAATCCTGGCGCGGCTGCAATGGCGAGGAGCGGATCCGGGCCACGGGAACGGCCTGGACCGTTTCGGTGGACGCCGCCGCCTCGGCCGCGGCGGGCTGGCCGACGGGGCCGCTCCCGGAGAGCAATGCATTGAGTCCGCGTCCTAGAATAGGTTTCGCCATGCCCCAGAACTTACGGGCAAAGCAACGCCGGGGAAAGGAAAAACATGCCGCAGGCCATGCGCGCGCCTCACCCGTGGGCTGGCGGAGCTCCCGGCAGGCCGGGGCTGCCTGCCCTGTGCAGCGTGCCGATGATTGACGTTTTGCATCGGGTGCGGTCGCGGCTTTGCGCGAAGATTCTTGCGCCGGGCGGGGTAGCGTGCGCACACTTGGCGTGACAGTTTTAATCACCTGCGCAAATCTTTATGGAATACCGCGAACTTGGCAGAACGGGTTGGAAAATCTCGGCCATCAGCTTTGGCGCTTGGGCCATCGGCAGCGCCTGGGGAACCGTGGACGACAAGGATTCTTTGGCCGCGCTGCATCGTTGCCTCGACCTGGGAGTGAATTTTTTCGACACCGCCGATGTATATGGGGATGGCCGCAGCGAACGGTTGCTGGCCCGCCTCCGCAAGGAACGCCGCGAGCCGTTCTACATCGCCACCAAATCCGGCCGCCGCCTGGAACGCCAGGAAGCCGGCGCCTACAATCGCGAAAACCTGACCGCTTTTCTCGAACGCAGCCTGCGCAATCTCGCCACCGAAACCATTGACCTGCTCCAACTGCATTGCCCGCCCCAGCAGGTCTATTACATGCCGGAGGTGTTCGACATCCTGGATGATTTCGTGAAGGCGGGCAAAATCCGCTTTTACGGCGTGAGCGTGGAAAAGGTGGAGGACGCCCTCAAGGCGATTGAATTTCCGGGGGTGCAGTCCGTGCAGCTTGTTTTCAACATTTTCCGCCAGCGCCCCGGCGAATTGTTTTTTGGCCAGGCCAGACGGCGGCGCGTGGGGATTCTGGCGCGGCTGCCCTTGTCCTCCGGCATGCTCACCGGCAAATTGACCCGCGCCAGCGTCTTCGAGCCGGAGGACCACCGCAATTTCAACCGGCACGGCGAGGTCTTTGACGTCGGCGAAACTTTTTCCGGCGTGGATTACGAAAAGGGCCTGGCTGCGGTGGAGGCGTTGCGCCCCTTGGCGCCGCCCGGCGCGACCCTCGGCCAGATGGCGTTGCGCTGGATTTTGATGTTCCCGGAAGTGACCTGCGCCATCCCCGGCGCCAAACGCGCCAGCCAGGCGGAGGAAAACATCGCGGCCGCCAGCCTGCCTCCATTGTCCGACAAAACGATGGCCGCCATCGCCGCGATTTACAATCGCCAGGTGCGTGCGCAAGTGCATCAGCGGTGGTGACAGGACGTTGACCAATTCGTTCGGCTGCCGCTGGCCGGGACAGCCAAGCCATGATGCTTTCTCCCAACACATTGTTCATTGCTTCACTCTGCGGTTATGCGGGCGCGGCGCTGGCGGGTTTGCTGTTCATGCGCCGCGAGAAACTGGCGGCGGCCCTCAGCTTCGGCGGGGCGGCGCTTTCCGCGGCGAGCAGCTTGCTCGCCGGGCTTCTTTTTCTGGCGGGCGCGCCGTCGGGCGGCAATGGGCCGTTGGCACTGTTGCCCCCGCTTCTGCCTTACGTCAAGTTCACCGTCCACCTCGATGCCTTGGGCGCGTTTTTCCTGCTCATCGTCTCGCTCCTTGGGTTGGCCGTCTCGATTTATTCGCTCGGCTACGCCAGGGGTTTCTTCGGACGCAGGAACGTCGGTGTGCTGGGCGCGTTCTACAATGTCCTCCTGCTGGCCACCACCTTGCTCTTCGCGGCGGACAACATCTGGGTCTTCCTCATCGCCTGGGAACTGACGGCCCTCGCCGCCTTCTGCCTCGTGGTCTTCGAGCATGAAAAGCCGGAAACGCGCCGGGCGGGGGTGCTCTTTTTCATCATGTCGCACATTGACGCCGGGTGCGTCATCGCCGGCTTCCTCCTGCTCTTTCAGGCGTCGGGCGATTACAGCTTCAGCAGCCTGCACAACATCGGCGTGGCGATGTCCCCTGCCTCGCGCAATGCTGCCTTTGTTCTTTTTCTGCTCGGTTTCGGCATCAAGTCCGGCATCGTTCCCCTCCACATCTGGCTGCCGGCGGCTCATCCGGTCGCGCCCAGCAACGTCTCCGCGCTGATGTCCGGCGTGCTCATCAAGCTGGGCATCTACGGGCTGGCGCGCGTCTGCTTTGATTTCCTCGGCCCGCCGGCGCTCGGATGGGGTGTGACGATTCTGGCCGTCGGGACCGTCTCGGCGGTGTTGGGCGTGCTTTACGCCTTGATGGAACACGACCTCAAGCGGCTGCTGGCCTATCACAGCATCGAGAACATCGGGATCATTCTCATGGGGTTGGGCGCCTCGCTGATTTTTCTGCGCACCGGCCATCCGCGGCTGGCCTCCTTGAGCCTGATTGCCGCGATGTATCACACCATCAACCATGCCGCCTTCAAAGGGCTTCTGTTCCTCGGTGCGGGCGCCGTGGTGCAGGCCACCCATACCCGCAACATGGAAGAAATGGGCGGCCTGGCCAAACGAATGCCGCAAACGGCCTTTTTCTTTCTGATGGGCGCGGTCGCCATTTCCGCCCTGCCGCCGCTCAACGGCTTCGTCAGCGAATGGCTTACTTATCAGTCCTTGCTGCAAGGCTTTGATGTCACGGAAAGCATGTGGCGGCTGGTGTTTCCCTTGAGCGGGGCCATGCTGGCTTTGACCGGCGCGCTGGCCGCGGCCTGTTTTGTCAAGGCCTTTGGCATCACTTTCCTGGCCCAACCCCGCAGCGATCACGCCCGCGACGCCGTCGAGGTCTCGCCCGCCATGCGTCTGGGCATGGCCGTGCTGACCGGCGCTTGCGTGCTGCTCGGCCTTTTTCCCACCGCCTTCATCCGTTGGCTCGATCCGCTCACGCAACAGCTCATTGGCGAACAAATCAGCGGCCAACTCACTCTGGCCAACGGCCTCGTGCTCGGGTCGCTCTCCGACAATCCCGGAACCATCTCCATGCTGGGGCTGGCGTTGACGGCGGTTTGCCTTCTGCCCGTGCCCCTGGCCCTTTGGCTGATGTTCGGGCGGCAGACCCGGACGCGGCGCGCTCCGACCTGGGCCTGCGGCCAACCGGGATTGACCCCGCAGATGGAATACACCGCCACGGGCTTTTCCAAGCCGGTGCGGATGATTTTCAAGGCGCTGTTCCAGCCCCGGCGCGACGTGCAGCGCGAATACGACTTTTCCCCTTACTTCGCGACCAACATCCGCTTTGAAAGCCACATCGAGGAAGTCTTTGTGGAACGGCTCTACCGGCCGTTGCGCATTTGGATTTTGCGCGTCTCACGCCGGGTTCGCGCGCTCCAGGCGGGGAGCATTCACGCCTACCTGCTGTACATATTCGTGACGCTGCTGTTGCTGCTCCTGTGCGCCTTATGAACCTGTCGCTCCCAGCCATCGTCGCGCAAACCGCCCTGCTCCTCCTGCTGGCGCCGTTCCTCACCGGCCTCATCCGAAATTGGAAGGCCAAGCTCCAAAACCGCCGCGGCCCGCGCATCTGGCAGCCTTTCTTTGATTTGGCCAAGTTTTTCCACAAGGACATGGTCATCTCCGAGCACGCCTCGTGGATTTTCTCCATCACGCCTTACGTGACCTTTCTAACGGCGCTGGCCGCCGGATTGCTCCTGCCCCTGGTCACGGCGCAGGCGCCGCTGGGCTGGTTCGGCGGCGTGCTGGCGCTGGTGGGACTCCTCGCGCTGGGGCGTTTCTTTCTTGCGTTGGGCGGACTGGACCCCGCCAGCGCCTTTGGCGGCATGGGCAGCAGCCGCGAAATGACCATCGCCGCCATCGCCGAACCCGCCATGATGCTGGCCATTTTCACGCTCGCCATCGCCGCCGGTTCGACCAGCCTCAGCCAGATCGTCATGGCGGGCCAGGGACACGGCTGGAAGTTCCTCGATCCATCCCACGCGCTGGCCTTCACCGCGATGTTCATCGTCTTGCTTGCCGAAACGGGTCGCATCCCCGTGGACAACCCGGCCACCCATCTGGAACTGACCATGATCCATGAAGCGATGTTGCTGGAGTACTCGGGCCGTTACCTGGCGCTGATCGAATGGGGCGCCTCCATCAAACAACTGGTGCTCATGGCCCTGCTGGCCAACATCTTCTTTCCCGTCGGATTGGCGGCGGAAACCACGCCGGCGACTTTCGCCCTTGGATTGCTTTGGCTGGTGGCCAAACTTCTCGTGCTGGCCGGCGCCGTGGTCCTGGTCGAAACCTGCAACGCCAAGTTGCGCCTGTTCCGCGTGCCGGATCTGTTGAGCGCCGCCTTCGTCCTCGCGATGCTGGCCCTCGTCTCCATCTTCCTGTTTAAATAACCATGAACCCGTCCGCCGTCCAAACCGCCTCCAATCTCATCACACTGCTGGCTTCTTTCATGCTGGTGCTCCAACTGCTTCGGGCCGTGCAGTCCATGCTCGTCACCAACATCCGGCTGTTCGC
>JBEKUQ010000162.1:0-5933 GCA_049514835.1 Verrucomicrobiota bacterium
GCTGGAAAACGGCTGGCAGAATTGGGGCTGGGCCACGTTGAATTACTCAAATACCTCCCCGGTTCACAGCGGTTCGGATTCCATCAGCGTCACCATGGGGGGTTGGGCGGGCATCCAGTTGTACCATCCGAACATGGATTCGACCCCGTATGCCAGCATCAGTTTCTGGCTGAACGGCGGATCCAGCGGCGGTCAGCATCTGCGGATCTATGGCCTGCTCAACGGCAGCGGGCAGTCGGTGACTTCGCTCGGATCAGTGGCGACCAATACCTGGCAGCAGTTTACAGTCACGCTGTCGGCGCTGGGCGTGGCGAATCACACCAATTTCAGCGGGTTTGTCATCCAGGACAGTGCCGGCACGGGGGAGCCTACGTTTTATTTGGACGACATCTCCCTGGTCGCCACCACCGGAACCAACGCCCCGGTCACCATCGGCCTCGACGCTCTGGTCAACCGCCATTCCATCAGCCCGTTTGTTTATGGATTGAACTGGGCGTCGCCCAGCCAGCTTTTGGATTTGAATTTTACGATCAACCGCGGCGGTGGAAATGCCTCGACGCGACACAACTGGCTGCTCAACGCGAGCAACCGGGCCAGCGACTGGTTTTTCGAGAGTTTGAGCGACGGCAGTTCGACTCCTGGGGATTCGGATGACACCTTCATCGGCGACACCATGAGCGCGGCGGCCGAGCCGATGATCACGATACCGATCATGGGTTGGATGCCGAAGCTGGGGACCAATCGCTCGGGCTTGTGCAGCTTCTCCGTTGCCAAGTACGGGGCGCAGACCGCCACCGATCCGTGGTTTGCCGATGCCGGCAACGGCGTCTCGGCGGCGACCGGGCTGAACCTCACCAACGATCCGACCGACGCCAACTTCTACACCAATTCGGTTTTTCAACAGGGCTGGCTTCAGCACCTGACCAATCGCTGGGGGGCTTCGACAAATGGCGGGGTGAATTTCTACATCTTGGACAATGAATTGAGCATCTGGGCCTGGACCCATCGCGATGTGCATCCGATCGGTGCCAAGATGGAGGAAGTCCGGGATAAAGTGATTGAGTACGGGGGCATGGTGAAGTCCTGCGATCCGGATGCCCTTATTTGCATGGGAGAGGAATACGGGTGGAACGGTTTTCTTAACAGCGGTTATGACCAGCAAAATCCGGGCAACACGGATCGTAACGCGCATGGCGGGGCGGACTACATGCCGTGGCTCTTGAGCCAGATCCATTCGAATGACGTCGCCACCAGCCGGAGAACGATCGATTACTTCACCATCCACTGGTATCCGCAGGAGAATAACTTTGATGACACGAACGACGCAGCATGTCTGCTCCGCAATCGTGTCACGCGCGCGCTCTGGGATTCCAACTACGTGGACGAGAGCTGGATCAACACCAAAATTTACATGATTCCGCGGATGAAAAACTGGGTGGCCTCCAACTATCCCGGTCTGAAAATCGGGATTACCGAGTACGTTTACGGCGCGGTGGACACCATTAACGGCGCCATCGCCCAGGCCGATGCCTATGGCATATTCGGGCGGGAAGGGCTGGATCTTTCGACGCGGTGGGGGTTGCCGGATCCGAGCACGCCGACTTACAAGGCGATGAAGATGTTTCGCAACTACGATGGGAACAAATCGGTGTTTGGCGATGTGAGCGTGTGGACGAGCGTGCCGCAGCCGGATTTTCTGTCGGCCTTTGGCGCGGTGCGGACCAGTGATGGGGCCCTGACGTTGATGGTGTTAAACAAGGATCTGACCAACGCGACCCCGATCGTGGCAGGACTCAGCAATTTCCCGGCGATGGGCACGGCGCAACGCTGGCAACTGACCTCAGCCAACGTCATCAGTCATTTGGCGGATCTCACGGTAACCAACGGCGTTCTTGGCGACATTTTGCCCGCCCAGAGCATCACTCTCTTTGTTTTGCCGGCGACCAACTCATTTACTGTCCAAGTTGACAAGTACAATTCGCCAGGACAACTGGGCATCTGGATCAACGGCGAAGCTGGGCAAACCTACATTCTTCAATCTTCAACCAACTTGATCCATTGGACGGCAGTCAGCACCAATCAGGCGGCCAACAACTCTTTTGAACTCTTCGTGCCCGCGACCAATGCCGCACAGTTTTACCGCGCGGTCAGGAACAGTCCGTGAAAATGACGCCGTGCTGGTCATGCTCAAGCCGCGGCGTCATCCAAAGGAAATCCTCCGCCTCTGCCGGAGGTCCCTGACTATCATCCGGACGCTGCCTCAGGACGGCGGCGTATGGCAGCGTAGAAAACAAGTCACCATGCCCCACAGCGGCACAAACAGCCAGGCGCGCTCCTCCAGCCGGTCATGGCCCGGAGCGGGCTTGAGGCACCGGGAACATTTGGCCGCGATGGCCGGGTGCGGCTGGACGGTGATTTCGAGGCAACGGGGCTGGCCATCCCGATGGTTCTGGAGCCAACCCAGACGCAAGCCTTTCTTCGTCGAAATAGCTTGCATTATTAGGCTTTATGCAATAATTAGTATTACTTATTGTTATTGACCGCTCGTTAAGCTTTGATTATTCCATCCACGTTGTTCCTGCTGGGCATCGGATCCGCCGGTCTCGCGGTCCTTGGCGTTAGACAGCATCATCTCCGGGTGGCGAAGTATCTTCGGCTCCATCAACTCAGAGAGCACCGGTTTCTTGATCGGCGCTTTTCTGTTGGAGAGCGTTGACTGACACCCGCTCCGTGCTTCCTTCCTTCCATCAAGCCGCGTTGCTCTCTTCATTCCCCGGAGCGCCTTGCTTGAGCCAGACCATCAGAATCCCAATGTCCGATGGCGAAACCCCGGAGATGCGCGATGCCTGGCCCAAGGTCCCAGGCTGGATTTTCGCCAGCTTTTGCCGCGCCTCGGTCCGCAGACTCGGCACTTTGCTGTAATCCATCCAGGTCGGAATCTGCTTGTCCTCCAAGCTCTTCAATTTGGCCACCTCAATTTCTTGACGCGCGATGTAGCCTTCGTACTTGAGGAAGATGTCCACCTGCTGAATCACTTCCTCGGACAATTCGCCATTGCGATTCGGCAGGCTGGCGTAAGTCGCTTCCGGTCGCCGCAGCAGTTGTGCCAGCGTATCGGCGCCGATCCGCGTCTTCTCAAGGCGCTCCAACTCACTTTCGATCGCGTTTCTCTTGGCTTGCAGTTTAAGCGCGTTGCGTGCCGGCAACAGGCCGATTTCATGGCCGAGACCTCCCAGCCGCAAATCCGCGTTGTCTTGTCGCAGAAGCAAACGATACTCCGCGCGCGAGGTAAACATGCGGTAAGGCTCGGTCGTTCCCTTTGTCACCAGGTCGTCAATCAATACTCCGATGTACGCTTCATTGCGTCGAAGTATGACGGGCGCTTCTTGCTGCACTTTCCTCACGGCGTTGATCCCCGCCATCAAGCCTTGCGCGCCGGCTTCTTCATAGCCAGACGTTCCATTGATCTGTCCGGCCAGAAACAAGTTCCGGCAAACTTTCGTTTCCAAGGATGGATGGAGCTGTGTGGGGAAAGCAAAATCATATTCCACAGCGTAAGCGGGGCGCAAAATTTCGGCGTTTTCGCATCCGATAATGGTGCGAACCATCTCCATCTGAACCTCAAATGGCAGGCAAGTGGAAAAGCCATTGACGTAGATTTCGTCAGTGGCAATTCCTTCCGGCTCGAGGAAAATCTGCTGTCTTTCCTTCTCCGGGAACTTGACGATTTTATCCTCGATCGAGGGGCAATAGCGCGGGCCGATTCCCTCGATCACCCCGGAATACATTGGCGATTTGTGGAGGTTGGCGCGGATGATGGCGGCGGTGGCCTCGGTCGTGTATGTAATATGACAGGGAAGCTGTCCGTTGATTCGGTCCAATATCGAGCCGGGAGGATACTTGCCGTCGGAACGTCGCAGGTCACACGTGGGAACCCCGGAATGTTCCACGTGGAACAAATCGTCTTTCCAGTAGGTGAACCAAGGCACCGGTTCGTCGCCGGGTTGGACCTCGGTCTTGGAGAAATCAATGCTCCGGCGCAGGAGGCGCGGCGGCGTTCCGGTTTTGAGACGCCCTAATTCCAAGCCCAGCTCCTTCAACGAACTGGAAAGGCCCATCGCCGCCGCTTCCCCTGCCCGGCCGCCGGATTGCTGGTTTTGCCCAATGTGCATCAAGCCCCGCAAAAACGTGCCGGTCGTCACCACCACCGTCGTGCCGTGATATTGCACTTCCATCGTCGTCTCCACCCCAAAGGCCTCCCGGTTGCGGTGCAGGATCTTGGTGATTTGGCCCTGTTTGAGATCCAGATTCTCCTGGCGCTCGCAAATCCATTTCAATCGGAATTGATAGGCCTTCTTGTCGCATTGCGCTCGCGGCGCCCAAACCGACGGTCCGCGCTTGGTGTTGAGCATGCGGAATTGCAGGCCCGTCATGTCGGTCGCCTTCCCCATTTCGCCCCCCATCGCGTCAATCTCGCGGGCCAGGTGTCCCTTGGCCAATCCGCCGACGGCCGGGTTGCACGACATCTGGCCGATGGTGTCCGCATTGATTGTCAATAATAAAGTACGGCAGCCCATCCGCGCCGCCCCCAGCGCCGCCTCGACGCCGGCGTGGCCGGCCCCGATGACGATCACGTCATACTTCTTGGGATAAACAAACATGGCGGAACCGCTGGCTATTGCATCTGGTAGGTGGCGTCGAACGGCGTTTTCCCATCCGCCTTTCGCATCTTGCGCGCACTGTTGGCCGAGAGATGCTCGCAGATCTTAAAAATGGTTTCCAATTCCCGGCTTCCAATGCCTTTGGCGATTTGGGGCACGGTCAAGGCCCTTTGCCGCTGTTTTAGAAGTTCGATAATCTTGAGTTGCAGAGCGATGACCGCTCCCGCCGCCTTCTTGCCCGCCTCAACCCCAGGCTGATGATAGGCGTTGATGTTGACCAGTGACGCATAAAACCCGACCGCCCTTTCGTAGAGCGCAATCAAAACTCCGACCGAAAACGGGGAAACGTCCTTTATCGTTAAAGTAACCGATTCCCGCCCATTTTCATGCAAAGCCTGGCGTGTTCCGAGCAAAAAACCCTGTAAATAGTCCCCGGACGTAACCTCGTTTTGCACGAAAAATGGAGCGCCAGCCCGGTCCAACGAGACCTCAATGAACGTCACAAAGAAATTATTGAGACCATCCCGAAGCTGCTGAACGTAGGCGTGTTGATCGGTGGAACCCTTATTCCCATAAACCGCGATGCCCTGATGAACGACTTTACCGTCCAGATCAAGCTCCTTGCCGAGTGATTCCATGACCAATTGCTGCAAATACCGGGAAATCAGCTCCAACCTGTCTTTATACGGCAAAATGACCATATCTTTCCTTCCCTTGCCCTTGCCGGCATAGTGCCACATCAGAGCAAGCTGGGCGGCAGGGTTATCTTTAACGTTATATATTCGCGTGATTTTGTCGCATTCCATCGCTCCGGCAAGAAACGCATCAATATCAAAACCTTGCAGCGCCATCGGCAACAGGCCCACATCGGAAGTCTCACTGGTCCGCCCGCCAACCCAGTCCCACATGGGAAACCGCGCCAGCCAATGGTTGGCCACCGCGAACTTGTCCAAATTGCTGTCCACCCCCGTGACCGCCGCGGCATGACGGCCGAAATCCAGACCGGCCCGCTGATAAGCAGTACAAGCTTCCAACATGCCGTTGCGCGTCTCCTGGGTGCCCCCGGACTTGGAGATGACCACGCACAACGTTTCTCCAAGACGCCCGTCCAGGCGGGACAACACCTTGTCCATGCCGTCCGGGTCGGTGTTATCGAAGAAATGAACGGACATTTTGTCGGTGGCGGGCTGGCTGAGGGCATTGGCGACGAACTGCGGCCCCAAAGCCGAGCCGCCGATGCCTATCACCAGGAGATTCTTGAACGGCCCGCGC
>JBEKUQ010000163.1:0-5906 GCA_049514835.1 Verrucomicrobiota bacterium
CTGCAACGCGCCCGTCTCCGCATCCACCAGCCGCAAATCCCCGTAGGTCGGGGGCGCGAATTCCTCCGGCGCCAGTATCTGGATGGCGTTGACCTGGAAGCCGCGCCCGATCAACGCGTTCAAACCCGCCTCGTAGCCGGCCGGGTCCAAAAAATCGCTCAGCAGCACGGCCAGCCCGGCCTGGCGCGCCTCGATGGCGCCGCGGCGCAGGGCCTCGTTCAAATTCGCCGGTCCGCGCGCGGTGACGACGGACAGGTTCTTGAAAAACTCCAGCGCTGATTTGCGCCCGCGCACCGCCCGCAACGCGCCCCGCGCCGCCTGCTCGGCGCTCCAGGCCGCCGCCTCCAGGCCCGGCGTTTGGGCGTCAAGATGAGGGAATGGGCACACGGAAACCCGGTCAAAACCGCACAACGCCACGTAGCCGATGGCGGCGGCGACCTGCCGGGCAAAATCAAATTTGGGCGGCGCGCCGAAGGTCATGGATTCGCTGGCATCGAGAAAAATGCGCACGGGCAGCTCGCGTTCCTCCTCGTAAAGCTTGAGAAAGAGTTTGTCCAGCCGCCCGTAGAGGTTCCAATCCAGATAACGGAAATCATCCCCGGCGGCGTAGTTGCGATAATCGGCAAATTCAACCGACTGCCCGCGGGCCTTGCTCTGGCGCTCGCCCCGGGCCGAGCTTTTGGCGCGGCGCGCCGCCAGCAACTGGAACTGCTCCAGCCGGCGCAGCAATTGGGGAGTCAGCAGGGCGGTGGACATGTGGGGCGTTCTTAACGCAAATTGACAGCGGCTTTTTCTATGCGGCCTTCAAAGCAGATGTTGGCGCACAGGCGCTTTGCCGCGGACTCTGACGACGTCTTGATTTCACGCCGACAGGCTGGGAACCCTTCACATACTGCTCGTTTAACCGGTGGAATCGGTTGATTTGCTTTTGAAATCTTTTCTCGTCCTTCTTCATGAAGGCAAAAAACCTGTCGAGATCATGTCCGCACCGGGCGGAAATCTCATGGCGGACGTCGCGGATTTCCTGGATGGCTGGGTCGTCTTTCATGTTACTTTTCTCCTAATATTTCCAACGGCGTCACCAGCGCTGGAGTATGCAAATCCAGCCTGGCATTGATACGCTTAATATGGCTCGTCTTGTTGGCGTTGGCAAGATGACGGCAATTCCATGTAACCAGACAGTCGCATTTATAGTACGAAGCCAGTGCCAGATGCAGGGCATCTCCCAGCGGGTCCCGCGGCATGACCAAATGATGCACATAAACAGCCACAATTTCCTTGATGTCTTCGTTAAGGTCCAAGGCCGGCAAGGAAAGCGCCAAATCCAAGGCTTCTTTCTTATGCGGTTTGGCGCCCTTGCTTAACTCTGTCAAAACAGCCGCGCCAGTCATCATGGAGTATCGGCCAGTGCAATGATCCCAAAACCTGCGAGTCCAGTTCCTGCGCGCGACTATCTCCGGATCCGGCCGGTTGTCAAAGTAGAAACTGAAAACCGAGGTTTCGAGATAAAGTATTTCCATGCCTGTATAACGGACGACTTTACGCTGCCGCCACCGCGCTGGCGTCCTTCGGCACGTCCTGCAAAATCTGCGCCAGGACGTGGTCGGTGGTGATCGCCTCGGCCTCCGCCTCAAAATTCAAAATCAGCCGATGCCGCAAGGCGGGGAGCGCGACCGCCTGGATGTCCTCGAAACTGACGTTGTACCGTCCTTGGGCCAGCGCCCGCACCTTGGCGCCGAGCATGAGGGTTTGCCCGCCGCGCGGACTGCTGCCAAAACGCAGGTACTGGTTGGCGATCGGCGCGGCGGTTTCCGTCTTGGGATGGGTCGCCAAGACCAGCCGCACCACGTAATCCTTGACATGCGACGCCACCGGCACGCCGCGCACCAATTGCTGGAACTCCGTGATTTGCTCCTTGGTCAACACCCGCGAGACCGCCGCTTTGGCGCTCTCCGTCGTGCGCGTCAGCACCTCGCTCAATTCATCGCCGCTGGGATAGCCGACGATCAGCTTGAAGAAAAACCGGTCCAATTGCGCTTCCGGCAACGGATAGGTTCCCTCCTGGTCAATCGGATTCTGCGTGGCCATGACGAAAAACGGCTCCGCCAGCTTGCGGATTTCCCCGCCGGCCGTGACGCTTTTTTCCTGCATCGCTTCCAGCATGGCCGATTGCGTTTTGGGCGTGGCCCGGTTGATTTCGTCCGCCAGGATGAGATGGGCAAAAATCGGGCCGTGCTGGAACTCAAATTGCCGCCGTCCGCCGGGCGCTTCCATCACGATATTCGTGCCCAGAATGTCCGCCGGCATCAGGTCGGGGGTGAACTGGATGCGGTTGAAGCTCATGTCGAGCGCTTCGCCCAGCGTGCGCACCAACAAGGTTTTGCCCAGGCCGGGCACGCCTTCCAGGAGCACGTGGCCCCCGCCGAAAACCGCCGTCAATGTCCCCTCGACGATGGCGCTGTGGCCGACGATGACCTTGCCAATCTCGGCGCGAAGCGCCTGGTAGGCCTGGCGGAACAATTCGATTTGATCTTGCGTATTCATGAACATCCTCAGTTTGCTGACGGAGGAAGATGTAGCAGGAGCCGATCATAAAAACCAGCCCCAATCGCGCCCGCACCCCGATGGGTCGAAAACGGCGGGGTGTTTTTATTTGCGCGCGGGGCGGAATGGCGTCAGAATCAATTCGTTATGAGTGATCCCGTTGTTTTTCAAAAATTTCCCATCGTGCAGCCGGCCGAGCCGGGGGTCTATTGGTGGTGCGCGTGCGGACGTTCCAAAACGCAGCCCTTTTGCGACGGCTCGCACAAGGGGACGGAGTTTTCTCCCCTCAAGACCGAGATCAAGGAGAAAAAAACCGTGGCCTGGTGCGCCTGCAAACACTCGCAGAACAAGCCGTTCTGCGACGGGAGCCACAAGCGCCTGTGAGGGGCGGCTGGGGCGAAGGCGGCGGCGGTCCATGAGCGCCGCTTCTTCGCTGTCCTTGATTTGCGGCGGTCACAGACCGCCGCGACAGCGGGCTTCACCCAAAAGGTGATCCAGTTTGGATGGAGGATTCCGTCGGCGAGACGCCGACGGATGCAACCGGGACGGTCGCGCTCCCCAGAAAGTCACTAATGATTGGGGATTTACGGACAAGCTTTTACTCGCGTTTGCGGAAAATGGGCTCGGTGTCGAGGGTGTTGAGGGAGACCAGGTCCAGGGTGGCGCCGGGGGCGCGGCGGGCGGCTTGCTGCATCTGGGCGGAGAGACGGGCGACGGCATCGGCGGCATAGTACTTGACAGCGCCCACGCCGGTTTCGGCGGGGAAAACGACGATGAGGAGGAGATTGTCATCCACGTTGCTGATGAGGAGGCTGACCTGGCGGCCCTGCTGATAGATGTGGGAGAGGCTGGTTTCGCCCAGGTGGCGGGCCATCATGTCGGTGGCGCTGAAGGCGCCGGCGGCGAGCGCGGCCACGGTGGTGGAGTCGAATTGGCCGGTGGCGCCCCGCTGGCAGATGAGGGGACCGCCCTTGTCAATGAGCAGCGCGGCGCGGGCTTCGCTGCGGCGGAGGAGATCGTCCAGGGCGGAGTCGAAGGCGCGGACATCTTCATCAATGAGCTGGGGGAGACCAGGCATGTCAAGCCGGCTTGCGGGAGCCTTCGTTGATGTTCTTGTTCAGGAGCATGCGGGTGATCATGTTGAGCGCCTCGAACACGCCCTCGCAGCGGGAGGCGACGGAGGTGAAGGAGGGGACCTGGACTTCGCGATTGTTGAGCAGGAACTCCATGTAATCCACCGGCGCGGCGGAGGGGAGGTCGCGTTTGTTGTATTGCATGACGTAGGGGATGTCGGCCAGGTTGAGCTTGAGGGATTTGAGGTTGTCCTCCAGGTTCTGAAAGCTCTCGACGTTTTCGGCCATTTTTTCGTATTGCGAATCGGCCACAAAAATGATGCCGTCCACCCCGCGCAAAACCAGTTGGCGCGTGGTGTTGTAAATGACCTGGCCGGGCACGGTGTAAAGCTGGAACTTGGTCTTGAATCCCTTGATGGCCATGGCTTCGATGGGCAGGAAATCGAAGAACAAGGTGCGGTCCGAACTGGTGGCCAGGGAGATGAGCTTGCCCTTCTCCTGCACCTGGCCCAGATTGGCGTGGACCTGTTCCAGGTTGGTGGTTTTGCCGCCCTTGCCGGGGCCGTAATAAACAATTTTGAGCTGCAATTCCTTGGTGGCTTGGTTGATGATGGCCATAAGTTTATGGGTTGCGTTTGGCGAGTTCGGCGGCAATGCGGCCCAGGATTGCTTCCGGCAAGGTGGCGCCGGGGCGGCCCACCACCGCCAGATAGAGCTTGCCCGTCTTGTAAATGGCGCAGCGCGCCGGGCCGGCGGTCAGCACGATGCAACTGACCGGCCCCAACAGCATTTCGCCCGCCGCATGGCTGACGCGGGCAAATATCTGCGGCAAAAAGGCCGCCACCGTGTCGGGATTCAACGGCGGCGGCAAGTGGGCGGCGACGGCCAATCCGTCGCTCATGGTGAGGATGCAGCCCGCCACGCCTTCCAGAGCGCAAATTCTCCGGCAAAGTTCCGGCGGCGTCCACTCGATCCTGCCCGGCAGCCCAAAGATCTCGCCCAGCGCGCTGACCTCCGCCGGCGCGACCGGGGCCGGGGCGGGTGAGGAAACCGCGCTGACCGGGGCGGCGGGCGTCCTGCCGAAAAGGTTGGGAATATGGCTTGGGATGTTCGCCATGCTGGTCAGCTTCTGCACGCCGGGGCCGGGACGCCGCCGCGCGAGGAAGAGGGGAGCAACGACTTTCAAGGGCAATTCCAGGGCCACTTCGCGGTTGGCCAAAGATATGGCCGGCAGCGGCGGCTGGAGCCATTGGCTCAGATCGCCCCAAGGGATGACGACGCGGCCCGCTTTCAGGCCATGCTCCAGGCGGCTCATGGGCAGGGCGACCATCATGGGCATGCCGGCGATCCCGTTCTCCAATTGAAATTCCGCGATGGCCTGCAGCACGGCGGCCGGCCAGGATTCGGAGAGCAGGGAAAGGGCGATCAGCAGGACTTCGTTCTCCTCAGCCGACGGGACCGGTGAGGGTATCGCCGGCGGTTTGGGCGCGGGGAAAGGGACGCCGGGCGCGGCGGGCGCGCGGGCTTTCGGCGCCAACTGCGACAGAGGCACGGGCGCGGGCCTCCGGGTGAACGCGGAAGCACCCGGCTCCGGCGGCGGCGTCTTGGGCGTGGACAAGGGCGTGAACAAGGGCGTGGACACGGGCGGAGGGGGGCCGACGGGCGCAGGAGCGGCGACGATCGGGGCCTGCAAGGTCCGGCCCAGGCCAAAAACACTGGTCACGCTTTCCGGCACGGCAACCGTCTTCTGGCCGGGGCGGCGGGACAGAAGCGCTGGATCCAACGAGGCCAGGATTTGCTGCAAGGGCAGGCTGACCGGAGACTTGTCGTGGGTGGCGTTGTCGTAGAACGTGCCGGGCGGAGAACCCTGACGCAACTCGCCGAAAGGTATCCTGACCGCGCCGGAGGCCAGTTGGGCCAAAGCGGTTTTGATGGGAAGTGAAAAGGTTCCGCGGCTGGGCGACGCGACCAGCGCCGCCAGATTGGGCGGAAGCGAGGCGAGTATGGGCGGCAGCGGCAGGACGATGACGCCGTCTGCGCCGGCTGGGGCGGAGGCGGGAGGCGGATGGGCCGGCGCGGCGGGAGCGGCCGGCGCCGGGGCCGGCGCGATGGCGGATTGCGGCCGGATCGCAGGAGCGGAAGACAGTTCCGGCGGGGCCTGTTTCGAGAAGAATCGTTTTTAAAGGACGAACATTATATAGGCTCGGTTAGAACACTGCCATAGTTATCGGCATTAGTCGAGAGGAACTTAAGTAAGTGGAGAATGTGTCAATCCGGTGAGCCGGCGCC
>JBEKUQ010000164.1:0-5898 GCA_049514835.1 Verrucomicrobiota bacterium
ACCACATCGGTTACCTGCTCTTCGTCGGCGGCGAACCGCTCCTCCACCCAGACCTTGGCGCCATGATCCGTTACGCGGCGGAACGCGGCCTCCACCCGATGGTCTGCACCAACGGCTCGCTTTGGACCGAGGACAACATGCCCGATCTGGCCGAACAGGGCTTGCGCAGCGTCATCATGTCCGTGGACGCCCACGACGCCCGGCGCCACGAAGCCAACCGGGGCCTGCCGGAGGTCTGCCGCAAAATCCAGCGGGCCAACCAGGTCTTCGCCCGGCTGGGCCTGCAAACCACCGCCAGCGTCACCGCCAGCCGGCTGATTGAGGATTATGAGAAACTCCCCGATTTCCTCCGCGCGCTGGGCTTTTCCAATTGCACATTCAGCTACCCGTTGACCCATCTGGCCTCCAGCTACCTGAGTTTCCGCGATTCCGCCCTGGTCACTTACCAGGCGGAGGAGTTGATCGAGGTGTTTGAAAAAATCAAGGCCCTCAAGCGCCGCGGCGATTTCATGGTGGTCAATCCGGAGGAATCCCTCCACGAGATGCAGCGGCATTTGCGCCGGCAACCGGAAAAATTCGGCTGCCTGGCCGGGCACAAGTATTTTTATCTTGATTGGAACCTGCAGCTCTACCGCTGCCACGCCTGGCACCAGCCGATCTGCCACATCTACCAATTCGACCAGACCAAACTGATCCGCGACGGCTGCACCCGCTGCATGATTGACTGCTATCGCGACCCCAGCGTGATGCACTTTGCCGCCATCAGCGCCATGGAGGCGTGGCATCATCTCAAACAGGGCAGGCTCGCCGCCGCCGCCGAAAAGATCCTCGACCGCCGGAATTTGACTTCGCTCCGGGCCGTCTGGAAAGACCGGCAATGGGTCCGCAAGGTGTGAAGGCGGCCGCTTTCCTAAGACTCTACCTGACATTTCCGCAATTTGTAAGGGTTGCCAGCACAAGAGATACCCGACAAGGCCTGCCAGAAATTAACGCGGGGTTGGTGTAAGATTTGGGCGTCGCGTATGAATGCCCAAGAAACCAAATTTGTGCTCGTCTTCATGCTGGGGCTGGCTGGCCCGGTCCTGCAAGCCCAGTTGGTTTCTTCAAATTCTTTGCCGATGCTTCAATTGTCGCGCGTTCAGCCGGGCATTACTTTCATCTCCCCAAACACATTCAGCCACCAAGGTTACGCCACCGATGGCACCAATCATTTCACTTTCAACAACCAGGCCATTTACGTGTGGAGCAATGACCTCTATTGGACCTCGATTGCCTCCAACACCGCGGTCTTCGCCGGCACCACTGGCATGAACCACCTGGGCGACGGCGACTACTACAACGGGAAGCTTTACGTCGTGGCCGAGAATTGGGCAAGTTGCGGCAACTACACCAATCAGAGTCTGTTGACTTTTGACGCGCTCACCCTCCAGCGTTTGAGCGTCCACAACGTGGCGGCCGATGCCCATGAGGTGTCCGGCCTGGCCGTGGCGCCGTCCGATGGCTCCAACGGGATCATTTATGTCACCTCCTACTGCGACGGCTCAAAGCTCTGGGAATACGACCTGTCGAGTTTTGCCTTGATTGGCACCCTGCCGCTGAGCCAAAACATACTGACCATTCAAGGCATCACTTGGGCGAACCGAATTTTTTACATTGCGCAGGACAACGGCAACATTTACTCGATTGATTACAATGGCCATGTCTCCCTGGTCTATACCTCGACCATTCCCGGAAGCCACGAGGGTTTGAAATATGTCCAGGGACAAATCCGCTGGCTGATTGACAGCGGGCCGGGCCACAAGTTCATTTATTATGTCAACCTGGACAGCGTGGTGGTGGCAATGCCCGCCACCGCCGCCGGATGGATTCTGGAAGCCTCCACCAATTGCATGCCGCCGTGGGTTCCGGTGACCGCAGGCGCGCTGACCACCACCGCTGAGGGCGTTTCCCTGTCGTTTCAACCCCCGTCGCCAAGCGCCTTCTATCGCCTGCGCCAGCCTTGACGACGGGCTGACGGGCAATGGGGTGCATCGCACATTCTTGGGTTTGCCTCTTAATCGTAATCTTAATCTTACTCCTAATCTTTAGAGATTAAGATTAGGATTAAGATTAAGAAATTGGAAAGGGCTTCCCAAGAATAGGAAGTGCATCCCCGGCCCTCACGGCATGGCGGAAATATAATGAATGCGCTGTTTTCCAGGACCTTCGTCAATCAGCCAGCGCAGCCCAAGCCCCGCACACTTGAGGCCCTCGTGGCTGCCGTTGTGGGTGTCATGATAAAGCAGCGAGACCCGGCCGTCCGACGCGAAGGTATAAAGGTCGCCGCCGTCCTCCGGCGCATAAAACCGGCCGCCGTGCCAGGCCACCCCCTGGAGATTGGAAAGCGGGCGGCTCAAGGGCAGGGGGCCGAGATATTCGAAGGTCCGAAGGTCATATTTGAAAATCCTCGACCCGTCGCAGTAGGAGGCGACATAAATGATCCCCCTCGGCCCGTCATCGGGAGCGATGGCCAAACCGGCAACTTCGTGGCCCTGGGCGGCAACATTGTGAACCTCCAGCCGGGCCAGGCTGGCGGCGTCGAACACCAGAATGCTCTGGTTGGTAAAATTGGCGCAGCTCGCCCACAACTCGGCCACGATATATAATTTCCCCTCGAAGTAGTCGCCATCGCCAAAGTGGTTTAACCCGGTGAGACCGGCGAAAGGCGCATTATTGGACATCATCGAAGTCCACTTCTGGTCGCCCTGCCACTTGTAAATCACCTGATTGTCGAAAGTGAAATGATTGGTGCCATCGGTGGCATAACCCTGGTGGCTTTTTACGTCGGGCGAGACAGAGATCTCGCGGTACTGGGCGCCGGCGCGGTTTTGCGCCCGCAATCCCTGCGGGCACCCTGCCAGCCAGGCCAGCAACACGCACAAGCATGGGATGGCCTGAGGCCTTGAAGCCGACAGTCTTGTCTTCATCTTGAAGGCGGGTTGGAATCAGCATCGCGTCCGACCGTCTCGGCAATCTCGTAGCGGAACATGCGGCGTTTCATCCAGCGGACGGCGAGCAAATCATAGAAGGAGGCAAAGAGGCGGTTCCAGACGCCGTAATGGCTCCGGCCGGCGAAGCGCGGGTTGTTGGTGACCTCGATTTCGGTCACGGTGTGGCCTTCGATCTTGAAAAGGGTGGGCAGGAAGCGGTGCATGCCCTTGAAGAATTTCAAATTGGCGATGCACTCGCGTTTGAAGGCGCGATAGGTGCAGCCGGCGTCGGAAATTTGTTCGCCGGAGAGCCGGTTGCGCACCCAGTTGGCGACGCGGGAGGAGGCGATGCGCAGCCAATTATCGCCGGCGCCGCGCGCCTTGACGCGGGTGCCGCAAACGCAATCGAATTGCCGGAGGGCCTCCAGAAACTTCGGCAAATCCCCGGGATCGTTCTGCAAATCGGCGTCGAGGGTGACGATGTATTTGCCGCGCGCGGCCTTCATGCCGGCCCAGCTCGCGGCGCTTTCGCCGCAGTTGAACTTGAATTTTTGGGCGCGGACCCGCCCATCCGCCGCGGCCAATTCCTTGAGGATTTGCCAGGAATTATCGCGGCTGCAATCGTCGGTGATGACGATCTCGTAGGGGAGCTGGAGGGGGTCCACGGCGGCGTGGATGGCGGCGAGGAGGGCGCGCAAATTGTCCTGCTCGTTGAAGCAGGGGATGACGAGGCTCAATTCAGGCTTTGTTTGGTTCACAGGTCAGTACGAAGAACAGGTTGTCAAGGCGCGCCGCCTTCCGCTTTGGCGATGCGTTGCTGTTCCAAGGAAACAATTTTTCGCAGTTCGGTCAGATCCGTGGGCAAGAGATGCGGCTCCAGCAATTTGAACAACGGTTCGATTTGCGGTTTGTGGCGTGCCAGCAAAAGTTTAATGTCGCCTTCGTAGAGGTAAATGCGGTCCCAATCAAACTGGCGGTAAAGCGAGGGCAGCGCGTAGAGTTTCAGAATCATCAGCCCTTCCACGGTCACGGTGGGAACCTCCAATTCGGCGAAGCGGTGCCGGGTGGCAAATTTTTCGGCGACGATTTTGAAAACCGGATTGGAGGTGAGCAGCAAATCCACCTGCACGCTGCGAAATTGCCCGCGCGCGAAAAAATCCTGGCGGTCGCGAATTTCCAATCCGGGTATTTCGCGCGAAGCCTCAGCGGACATGAGCAGGTCCACGTCCTTGGTATTGCGCCCGTTTACGTAAGTCAACATGGCCAATCCGCCGGCCAGCAAATAGGGAACGCGCTGCTCCGCCAGAAGCCGGAACAGGTCCATCGCATCCTGCGGCATGGGCGCGGCCGGTTTTTGCGCCGGCCCTTCGCGCAATTGCAGCGGGCTGTCCGTCCACTGGTGCGGGCCGGCTTGCCAGGCGTCCAGCAACACGCCGGCCACGCGCTGGAGACTGACGCCTTCGGGCAGCGTCACCGGGCGATTTTGTTTGTTGGCGGGCATCATTTCTTCGCGTAAAACGCGGCGATGGCCTCGCAGACCCGGTCGGCGGCATCGAGGCCCATTTCGCCGTGAATGGGCAAGGACAAAATTTCTTTGACAGCCTGCTCGGTGTTGGGCAGGCGCGGAATGTCGGCGAAGCGGCCGGTGATGGCCGGCTGCTGATGGTTGGGCACCGGATAATGGATGCCGGTGTCCACGCCGTTTTCCTTGAGGAACTTCTGCAATTCGTCGCGCCGCTCCGCCCGCACGACGTACATGTGATAGACGGCCCTGGCCCAGGGGCGCTCCGGCGGCGTGCGCACCAGGCCGGCGAGACGCTCGTTGTAGCGGGCGGCGATGCGGCGGCGGTTTTCGTTGAAACCATCCAGGTGCTTGAGCATGACCCGGCCAATGGCGGCCTGGATTTCGTTGAAGCGCACGTTGAAGCCGGCGAATTGATGGAGGTATTTGTCCTTGCGCCCGTGATTGCGCAGCATCCGCACTTTTTCCGCCAGGGCGGCGTCGTTGGTGCAAAGGCAGCCGCCGTCGCCGAGCACGGTCAAATTTTTCGACGGGAAAAAGGAGTAACCGCCGGCCAGGCCCATCGCGCCGACGCGCTTGCCCTTGTAAGACGCGCCGTGCGCCTGGGCGCAGTCTTCCAGCACCCAGAGCTGGCGCCGGGCGGCGATGTCAAATATACGATCCAGGTCGGCCGGATGCCCGTAAAGATGCACCGGAATGATCCCGACGGTGCGGGGCGTGACCGCCGCCTCCACCTGCGCGGCATCCAGGCAAAACGTGTCGTCAATATCCACGAATGCCGGTTTGGCGCCGCAATGGATGAGCGGTTCCATGGTGGGCAGGGCGGTGTGGGACGGGACGATCACCTCGTCCCCCGGTTTGAGGCCCTGGGCCAGGTGCATCATATAGACGATCATCGTCCAGGAGGAACCGAGGACGCAGTGTTGCGTGCCGGTGTGGGCGGCGAGTTCGGCTTCAAAGGCCTGGCATTCCTTGCCCAGGATATATTGCCCGGAGCGCAAGGCGCGCAAGGCCGCCTCTTCCACTTCCGCATTCACGAAACATTTCGACAAGGATATTTTTTGCATAAAGTTTTTATTCGGAGTTCCTGGAGAAAATTCGCGCCCGTCGCAGATCGGGCCTCATTTCAACATCACTTTTTGTCCGCTCCGGGCCGATTGCAGGGCGGCGTCGAGCGCGCGCACCGCCTCGTGCCCGGCCCAGCCGTCGGCCAGCGGCTGGGCGCGGGTCTGGACCGATTTGACAAAGGCGCGCAACTCGGCGAGCAACGGCTCCTCCGGGGCGCACTCGATCTGCGTGACCGCGCCTTCGACGGCCTTGAAATCGTGGCCGTCGCGGACGTGCCGGTTTTCATGCAGCTTGATTTTATATTGGGCGGCGTTGAAATCGCACACCGCGCTGCCTTTC
>JBEKUQ010000165.1:0-5882 GCA_049514835.1 Verrucomicrobiota bacterium
CACTGCTTCGCCCGTGTTCATTTCTCCATCGTATATGCGAACAACCTGTTGAATATTAATTGTTAGCCATCAACGATGAAAATCCGCGGCACTGATTTCGTGATGTATCTGGTATCCGATTTGGCACGAGCGGCGACCTTTTACCGTGACGTCCTCGGGCTTCCACAAGAAGTCTATAGTGAAGAGGGGAAGTGGGCGGAGTTTGATTGTGGGAATATCACGCTGGCGCTCAAAGCGGGTGAGAAGCTGCCAGAGGTGATTACTGGAGGACGGATCGCCCTGGCGGTTGATGATGTTGACGTAGCACACGAAGAGATGAAGAAGCGAGGAGTGCGCATTGTGAGCGAACCTCATGATTATTCGGTTTGCTGGGCTATGGAGATACTTGACCCGGACGGGAATCTTGTGATTTTACACAAACGAGCCGACGGAACTTTTGGCCCGGGATTGCCATGATGGCTCAAAAGTCGCCTGAAAGATAACAGGGGTCAAACTGTAGTTTGGGCCGGTTCGCGCTTGACTCGCCAGCCGCTGGTCACTGTGTGCCATGTGGCGCAACGACGCGCCAAGCTATAGTTTGACCCCTCTTGACCCCTCTTCCGCTTCGTTTCAGGAATTTTGAACAGGAGGACGCGGAGAACGCGGAGAACTGAAAAGGGGGCAAGCTACAGTTTGGGCTGGTTGGCGCTTGACTCGCTGGCCGCTGGTCACTCTGTGGCATGTGGCGCAACGACGCGCCAAGCTGTAGTTTGACCCTTTTTCCCTTTTTGGAGGCGAAGAGGATAGGGCAACTATGGGCCGTTGTATCTGAGGATATAGAGCTTGAGCTTGACGCCGGAATAGGGCTTTTCATCCACCACGTCATCGACCGCGAAGGTCTGGCATTGGGCCAGCAGAAGGTCGATATTCGCCCGGTTTAACGGGAGCTTGTCAAACACGACCAGACAGAAGATTTCCCCGCGCTGGACCCAATCGCTGAGGCGCTTGAGAGGAGTCATCCCGTCCAGCGCCTCCATATTCGAGTACCAGGAGGACCTGTCGTTCTTGAAGTAGGCTTGGCTCCAGGGGCCGCCGCGGCCGTACTCCGCCAACGGTCCGGCAGTGAGTTCCGTGACGTGCAGGATCTTCCTCACCTCGGGATGCACCTTGGACAACTGCCGAAGAGCCTGTTGATAGGGCCCATAGGAGAAAGTGGACTCGGCGAGAACAACGAAGCCCCCGCAATAGACAATCCCGCCCAGGAGCAGGGCTTTGAGCCAGGTCCGCCTCCAGCTTGTCAAGGCCAGGAGCGGGGGAATCAACAGGAGGGGCGCGACGGTCATGACGTAGCGGGGATACAGGATCGGTTTCACCAGCAGGGACACCGTCGCGGCCGTCAGGATGGTGGCGTTGAATACCAGCAGCGAAAGGCCCAGCGGCACTTGATGCTCGCAATTGGGGGAAACCGCCCACCGGCAGACGGAGGCTATCGTCAATACACCGATGAAGGCCAGCAGCACGTAAGAATGGGGATAGAATCGAAAAAGGCCTCCGGACGGCTGTGTATAGCAGGTCAGCAGCGTCGACCACGAGACGGCCGGGATCCAGTAATCCTGGTGAACTGCCCGCGCCTGCGAAAGCAGCACGAAAAGCCAGGGCAAAAACAGCAGAAACACCGCGGCACCCATCACCGCCACCGCGCGCCAGCCCGGAAGCCGCTTGGCGAAACAGATTGCGAGCAAGGCCAAGCCACTCCAGAAGGCGGCGATCAGGCAGAAGTAGTGGATGTAAACGGCCATCAACGAAAAGAGGCTCAGCAGCGCCAAATCGGCTTTGCGGGCGTCCCTTGCATATAAGACGGCATAGAAGAAAACGCCGGTGGTGACAAAGGCCGTCCAGGTGTACATTCGCGCGACGTGAGAATACAGGCCTGGCATGGGCAGGGCCACCAGGAGGAGGCAAAGGCACAGCGCGCCCGACTTGCCAAACACGCGCCGACCGGCGGTGTAGCCAAGCACCAGTGTGCTGAGTGCGCCGAGAACGGAGAACAGACGAATCGTCCGGTCGGTATTGCCGAGGACGCCGGTGAAGAACTTGAGCGCGAGAAAGTAGAGCGGCGGATGAAAATCGCCGGCAACAAGCCGCAGCAGGTCCCGCAGCGGATGCCTGATTATCGCTTTCGTGAAGGCCTCGTCCGCCCAAATATCGCTGAACCCCAGATGGTACAGGTAAAGCGCGGCGGCGGCACCCAGGACGACCAGGAACCCAAACGTCTCCTTGCGGGCGGCAAACCTATCGAGTGTATTCTTGGAGACCATAGTCGAGAACGAAGAGCGGATTCCATCCATATCGCAGGAAGACGAGTATGTCGGGCACTGTGGGGGTGTCAAGGAGAGAGCGGTTTTGCGCCGCTCCGGCTGGTCCCGCCGTTGAACCGGCGGCCGCGCGCCGGAATCGAACCGACGCGGCAGGCCTCGATAAGGCACCCCGCCGATTCCAGAGCGGGCCAGAACAGGCAAGAGAGTTGTGGTTCGGTGCGAAGTGTCTGCAGCTCCCCGGCTCAGTAGAGGGAGGTTTCATGGAGCGAAAAAGCAGTCGAACCGTGGGTCTTCTGCCACCACCTGAGCCGATGCGGAACAGCATGTTTGGTCCGGGTTCTACAACGATGTCGTCCCTAACGGGACTGAAAGCGCTGATTTTGCAAGTCATCGAGCGCCAAAGTGTTACGCCTTAACCAAGCGCCGTTCGGGCTGGAGCCCTTCATGCAGGTTTCACGGGGCGTCGGTTTGTGGTCGAGAAGGAGAATAATGCGGCGGCTCGGCACCGGCGACCTCAATCGTTTCTCCGGGCTTTGGCAGCACAAAAGACGAATGCGCCCGGCGGTTCCAGTCGAAAAAGAGCCAAACCCGGCGGTCGGACTCGAGGGGTTTGTCAAAATGAAACGCCACCGAGCGCGGCGCGCCTCTTGGGCTGACCTCCAGAATCTCGGCGACGAACTGCTTGTTCGTCACGCGGTCGCCCGTTTGCCAGGTTCCTACGCCAAAGATCTGTTGGTTGATCTCTTTGCAGAGGTAGGCCGCACGGATTGGCCCAAAGTCCGGGCAGTCAAACAAATCCGATCCTTTGGCCGTGAGGAGGAGGGTGGAAGCATCGGGCCGGCTCACCTGGAAAGGGGCGCTGCCCGGAACCAGGATGCGCACCGTTCTCGGCAAGGGCTGACCGCTGTAAGCGCGATAAAACGGGACGATGATGGTCAGCAAGGTGGGATCGTTTATCACCACCACGTCCCGCCCACCAATCTCCGGCACCTGGTCGAAAGAACAGACGCGCGCCGACGCTTCCGGAATCAACGGACTTATCCGCGCCATGAAGATTCTCCCCACCGCGGGCGCGAAGAGGTGCGCCAGCAGCAGACAAACCGCAACGCACCACGCGACAGGCCGCAGCAGCGCCGGCAGCGCCGCCCGCACCGGGGCCGTTGCGAAAGCGACGAGGAATGAAGCGATCACTCCGAAGGCCCCCACCGCGACGAATCCAAGATTTTTGGTCAGCGGGAACACGGTCGCCGCCGGCACGACGGCCAGCAGCATGACCACCGCCCAGAATCGCGCGAGTTTGTCCCGGCGCAGGATGGGCCAAAAGGCCAGCGCGCAAGCCAGAGTGAAACCAGCGAAGAAAAGCGCCAGAATCGTCTGCCAGGTTGCGTTCAGCGCCAGTGCTAATTCCGGCGCGACACCGGTGAGTTGTCCGCCGAGAACCCCGTTTGCCCTGGGAATAAGACCATTCAGGAATGCCAGCGGCGCGTAACCAGGGTCCACATAGAGGGAAAAACCGCCCACGCCATAACCAGAGGCAACATAGACCGTCCGCCAAACGAGCACCACGGCGGCGGCGGGCAAAAAGCTGGCAAGCCGGGAACGCCAGCCTCCTGAATCCAGCACGAGTGCGTAGGCCATGAGAAAAGCCAGCGTGGATGCGCCGCCCTCGTCGGCCAGGAGCGACAGCGCCAGGCACAACGCGGACAGCCACATCCACTTTCGCGATTGGCCGGTCCGCCAGCGAAGATGGGCGTGCCAGCAGAGCATCCCAAAAGCCAGCGCCACGATGAACCCGCGGTTGGCCACGAACATCACTGGGAAATAAGTGTTTCCGTCCAGCAACCACAAGAAGCCCGCCACACCCGCAATGAAAAGGCCGGACCGCATTTTGTCGCCGGCTCCGGCCGGCGGCGGCTGCCCCCCAAGTCGGCTGCCGTTTGCCGCCGTCGAAACTCTGCGATAAAGCGTTGCCACCAGGAAAACAACCAAGGCGTACCAAGCAATACTGTGCGCGTGCATCAGCTCGGGACTGTGGGGATACAGGCGGTAATCCAGCCAGTGCGTAAACGCCGTCACGGGCCGCCACAACGCGGCCGTCCAGCCAGTCGGCGACCACCACGGCGCGATGCCGTAATCTCTGGCCCGCGCGGCCGCGTCGCCTTGGTGGACCAAGTCGAAGAGGTGATTGGCGACCGTGCTTAAACTGCCGGAATCGTTTGCCACAAACCCGGTGTCGAACGCGCGCGGCGGCAGTTCAGCGGGCGTAAGCTGATTGAGCCGCTGAATGAGATCGTCGCACAGCAGTCCCGCCCGCAGCGCGGGCAGCATCACCACGATGGCCGCCAGCGCCAGGGCGAGCGGAAGCCGCCGATGTTCCAAGAGATGCCGGATAATGGCCATCAACTTGGTCATGCGCTCGCGTCTTGGAATTGTCCTTGGGCCGCCAAGGCCAAAGATGCCAGAGGCGCGGGACGGGTTGGAACGGCTCCTTGCATGCGCTCAACATATTACCAACGGCAATCTCTGTGTCAATAGAAATAAAAAGGCAGACACGCAAAAAGGCGCATCTTGATACAACCACCAATGGACGGATGAAACCCCTCTCCCTGACCCCCCCACTTCGTGGGGCGAGGGAATTGGCAAATCGCCTGGTGGCGGTGTCAAGATGCGCCCCATGCAAAAGAGCCAATAAAATGGGGCCTGAAACGGTGGTTTCAGGCCCCAAATTGGTTGCGGGGGTAGGATTTGAACCTACGACCTTCAGGTTATGAGCCTGACGAGCTACCAGGCTGCTCCACCCCGCGTTCCGGGAAATCTCCGTAAGATTAGTGCCGCCGCCATGGTTGCGCAAGCCCTATTTCAGTTTCTTCATTTGCCAGGGTGCATTTCATATTTTTGGGCAATCTTTTCCGACTTCTTAATCTTAATCCTAATCTTACTCTTAATCTTCAAGCACAAGAGGGGGATTAAGATTAAGATTAAGATTAGGATTAAGATTAAGATTAAGAGGGGAACCCAAAAAAGTGAAATGCACCCCATTTGCCATTCCCGCTTGAATCACCGGCGCCATCGGTTATGCTCTTGCAGCGTAAATGGAGCGCGGGGCGGGATTGAGCCGGATTGATTGCAAGATTATTAAAAAGTTTGGCACAATTTGTTTGGCCCTGTGTTGGTGGCTGGCGCCCGTGCCGCTCTGCCGCGCGCAAAACCCGATCCAGACTCCCGCCGCCACCCGGTCCGCCCCGCCGCGCCGCAAGGTCCAGGTGAGCGACCCGGCCCTGGCCGGCCAGCTCGCGGCCCAGGGCGCGCGCGCGATTGCCGACTATGGCGGTTTTCAACTTTTTGACGTTGATCAGCCAACCGCCGCGGCGCTCGCCGGCCGGGCGGAAATGCGGGACGAGTATAACCTCATCAAACTCAATGCCCTGCCGCTCAACACTTCGCTCCCGCAGGTGCAGTCACTGCGCCAACCGGTGGCCGCCTTCGCCGGCAAACGGCTGCACCTGGTTCAATTCGCCGGGCCGGTGCAGCCGGCGTGGCGGCATTCCCTCCTCCAGGCCGGCGCGCAGATTGTCAATTATATTC
>JBEKUQ010000166.1:0-5875 GCA_049514835.1 Verrucomicrobiota bacterium
CCGTGACCTCGGCCAGTTGATCGGCCGACAAACCCGGACTGCCCCGGAACATCATGTGTTCGGTGGCGTGCGCCATGCCGGGAAAATCGGCCGGGCACTCATCCGACCCCGCCTTGTAATTGATGACGGTCGTAATCACCGGCGCGAGCGGGTTGGGGACGATGATCACGCTCAAGCCGTTGGACAACGTGGACCGGACCACATTGGTGGGCGGGGTGTTTGCAAGGGCCGCGGCGCCGGCGGCATAAAAGCCCGGCGCCCCCGTCAGCGCGAGCAGTCCCGCGACCATTCTCAACATGCGACGATGCAGCATAAGTCCTGCAACTTTACCAGCCTTCTTCGGGACTTCAACCGCGCATTTGGGCGTTCGTTTGATAGGGGCGCATCCCGGTTTTTGGGTAATCTCTTTCGAATTCTTAATCTTAATCCTAATCTTAATCTTAATCTTCAAATGCGGGATGGGGATTAAGATTAAGATTAGGATTAAGATTAAGATGGGAACCCGAGAATATGAAATGCACCCTTTTGATAGGGGCGCATCCCGCAAAACCGGGACGCGCCCGATGGGCGAACCGGCTCTATTTTGGGTTTGCTTTCTGCAAAGCAAGGTGAGTATTTGCCAAAAGGTGTGGAGTCGCCAAACCGCCTCGCCGCCAACATGGCGGCAGAGAAAAGCAGGTTTCGGCCGCCTGGGCCGGGCCGGGGCAAGAGCCCCGGAGATTGGGCCGGGCCGATGCCGGTGAATCTATATTGAACAAGCCATATTGCTGATCACATTTTTCCACTTAATCCCATGCCTATTACCACTTCCGACGCGGGCCACAAGCGCATTGAACCCGTCCTCGACATCCTCAAGGGGATCGTCTCGCGGCCCCTGGACTGCATTTTTTCGCCCAAAACGGTGGCGCTGATCGGCGCCACGGAATCGCCCAACAGTGTGGGCCGGACGGTGCTGGAGAACCTCCTGAAGGGCCAGTTCCCCGGCGCGATTTACCCCGTCAACCCGAAGCGCGAGCAGGTGCTCGGCGTCAAGGCCTACCCCAGCATTCTGGCCGTGCCGGAGAAGGTTGATTTGGCGGTCGTCGTCACGCCGCCGGCCACCATTCCCGGAATCATCCACGACTGCGCCCAGGTCGGCGTGCCCGGCGCGGTCATCATCTCCGCCGGGTTCAAGGAAACCGGCGCGGCGGGGTTGGAACTGGAACGGCAGGTCCTGGCCGAGGCGCGGCGCGGGCACATGCGCGTGGTCGGGCCCAATTGCCTGGGGATAATGGTGCCCAGCGCCAAGCTCAATGCCACTTTCGCCGCCGACATGGCCCGTCCCGGCTCGGTTGGATTCATCAGCCAGAGCGGCGCGCTCTGCACGGCGGTGCTGGATTGGAGCCTGCACGAAAACGTCGGGTTCAGCGCCTTTGTTTCCATCGGTTCCATGGTGGACGTCGGCTGGGGCGACTTGATCTTCCATCTGGGCGACGATCCCGGCACCCGCAGTATTGTCATTTACATGGAAACCATCGGCGACGCCCGCGCCTTCCTCTCGGCGGCCCGGGAAGTGGCCCTGACCAAGCCGATTATTGTGATCAAGCCCGGACGCAGCACCGCCGCGGCCAAGGCGGCCGCCTCGCACACCGGCTCCTTGACGGGCAGCGATGAAGTCTTGCAGGCCGCCTTCCAGCGCGCCGGCGTGTTGCGGGTGGAGAATATCTCGGAACTGTTCGACATGGCGGAAGTTCTTTCCAAGCAGCCGCGCCCGCGCGGCCCGCACCTGACCATCATCACCAACGCGGGCGGCCCGGCCGTGCTGGCCACCGACATGCTCATCACCGGCGGCGGCCAGCTCGCCGATTTGCAGCCCGAAACCATGGCCGCCTACAACCAGATCCTTCCTCCCACCTGGAGCCACAACAATCCGGTGGACATCATTGGCGACGCCGGCGCGGAATTATACGCCAAGGCGGTGGACCTTGCGGCCAAAGATCCGAACACCGACGGCTTGCTCGTGATCTTGACGCCCCAAGCCATGACCAAGGCCACGGAGACCGCCGAGAAGCTCAAGCCCTTCTCCCACCAGGAGGGCAAACCGCTGCTCGCCAGTTGGATGGGCGCCGACGCGGTGGAGGCCGGCGAGGACATTCTCAACGCCGCCAATGTCCCGACCTTTAAATACCCGGACCGCGCCGCCAAGGCCTTTTGTTACATGTGGAAGTACACCCAAAACCTCCGCGCCCTCTACGAAACCCCGTTGCTCGCGCCCGAATCAGAGGACGTGGCCAAAGCCCGCCATGAGGCCGACGCCATGCTCCAGGCGATTCGTCATCAAGGCCGCAGCTTGCTGACCGAAATGGAATCCAAGCAGCTTCTGGCGGCGCAGGGCATCCCGACCGTGGAAACACACGTCGCCACCACCGAGGCCGAAGCGGTGCGGTGCGCCACCCGCCTGGGTTTCCCCGTCGTGCTCAAGCTCCACTCCGAAACCATCACCCACAAGACCGACGTCGGCGGCGTGCAGTTGAACCTGCGCAATCCGACCTCCGTGCGCCGCGCCTGGCGGGCCATTCAAAACGCCGTGGTGGAAAAGGTCGGCGAGGAACATTTCCTCGGCGTGACCGTCCAGCCCATGATCAAATTGGACGGCTACGAGCTGATCCTGGGCAGCAGCATTGATCCGCAGTTCGGACCGGTCTTGTTGTTTGGCGCCGGCGGCCAGTTGGTCGAAGTGTTCAAGGACCGCGCCCTGGCCTTGCCCCCGCTCAACGCCACCCTGGCCCGCCGCATGATGGAAGGCACCCGCATCCTCACCGCCTTGAAGGGCGTCCGCGGACGCGCCGCGGTGGACATCGCCGCGCTCGAACAATTGCTCGTGCGCTTCAGCGAACTGGTGGTCGCGCAACCTTGGATCAAGGAAATTGACATCAACCCGCTCATCGCCGCTCCCGGACGCCTCCTGGCCCTGGACGCCCGCGTGGTGCTGCATCCGCCCACCACCCCGGAAGCCGCCCTGCCCACCGCCTCCATCCGGCCTTATCCGGCGCAATATGTCGGCGTGTGGAAATCCAAGAACAAAAAGCGCATCGTCATCCGGCCCATCCGTCCGGAAGACGAACCCCTGATGGTGAAGTTCCACCAAACCCTCTCCGAGCAAAGCGTCTATCAGCGCTATTTCAGCGTGCTGCAATTGTCCCAACGCACCGCCCACGAACGGCTGACCCGGATTTGTTTCAATGATTACGACCGCGAGATCGCGCTGGTCGCCGAACACCGGGAAACGCCGGGGGCCGAACCGCGCATTCTGGGCGTCGGCCGGTTGAGCAAATTGCACGGCGTCAACGAGGGGGAATTCGCCATCCTGATCAGCGACCCCTGGCAGGGGGTTGGGCTGGGCACCGAGCTGCTCAAGCGCGTCGTGCAGATGGGCCGGGAGGAAAAACTGGATCGCATCATCGGCCACATTCTGGCGGAAAACCACGCCATGAAACTGGTCTGCCAGCAGGTCGGCTTCAAAGTCGCGCCGGAGGGCGACAAGCGCGATCTCCTGGCCGAATACAAGCTTTAACTCATGGCCGCCAGCTTCCATTGCAACGGTCCGCCGGTTGCGGGCCTGGACCGCGATGGAGTGGCGCATCCGGGCGCAGGCGATGGCCGCGGGTGATCACCAGGCATCCCGGCCCGTCAACCGCGTCGCCGTCCAGCCCACCCCATGATCCCCAAGCTCACCACTTGCACGTTTTGTGGCACCGGCTGCGGCATCTATTTGGAAACCGCCGGCAACCGGATCGTTGGGGCTTACCCCAGCATGTCGCATCCGGCCAACCAGGGGAAGATTTGCCTGCGCGGCTGGCATGTGCATGAAGTGGCCAGTTCGCCGGACCGCGTCACCAGCCCGCTCCTGCGCAAGAACGGGCGCTTTGAGAAAGTCTCCTGGGAGGAGGCGCTGGCGTTTGTCGCCTCGCGCCTCCAGAAAATCCGCGGCCAATACGGTCCGGAATCGGTTGCCTTCCTGGACTCGCCGCGCTGTTCCAACGAGGAGGCCTACCTCATGCAAAAGCTGGCCCGCGCCCTCCTCGGCACCAACAACGTGGACCACGGCGCCGGCGTCTATTGCAACAACTCCATCAACGTCCTGCTCGACATGCTCGGCGTCCCCGCCGCCACCAACTCCATCGGCGAACTGGCCCGCAGCGGCGTCATCATCGTGGACGGCGTGGACTTGGGCCGCCAACTGCCCACCATCGGCGGCTGGGTCATTCGCGCAAAACTCAACGGCACGCCCCTCATCGTGGTGGATTCCCGCCGCCATCGGGTCGCGGAAAACGCCGACATCTTCCTGCAGATCAAACCCGGCACCGAATCGCTCCTCTACGGCGCGCTGGCCAAGGTCATCGTGGACCGCAGCCTGATGAACCTGCCGTTTGTCAAGGCGCGCTGCCAGGGGTGGGAAGCCTTTCTCGCGCGGGTGCGGGATTTCGATTTGCTCCAGGCGGCCGAGGGTTGCGGCGTGCCGGCCGAACTGATCGAGGCCGCGGCCCTGGCCTATGGCCGGGCGCGCAGCGCCGCCATCCTTTATTCCACCGGCGTCGAGGCGCGCGACGACGACAGCATCCGCGGCATCATCAACCTGGCCCTGCTCACCGGCAATTTTGGCAAGGACGGCGCGGGCGTCTTCCCATTGACCGAGCACAACAATCTGCAGGGGGTGTGCGACATGGGGATGCTGCCGGACCGGTTGCCAGGTTATCAAGCTGTCAACAATCCCGTGGCGCGCGCCGCCCTGGAAGGCGTCTGGCGCGCGAAAATTCCCGCCGCGCCAGGGGTCGGGGCCGAGACGCTCTTCGCCGGCGGCGGGCGCGCGCCGCTCAAGGCCCTCTGGCTGGGGCGGTATGATCCGGTGAGCACCGCTTTTTTCGGCGACGCCGTCGAAGCGCTGGACCGCTGCGAACTGGTCGTCGTCCAGCATTTGTTCATGACCGAATCCAGCCGCTTTGCCCACGTCGTGCTCCCGACCACCGCCTTCGGCGAAGAACGCGTTTCCTTCACCAGCGCCGAGAGGCGGATTCAAATCGCCGAGCGGGTCATTGACCCGCCCGTCGGCCCCATGCCCGCCTGGGAACAACTGACCCGCCTGGCCCAGGCCCTGGGAGCGCCGTGGCAGTATGCCTCCGCCGCCGACGTCATGCGCGAGATTGGCCAGGTCGTCCCTTTCTACAGCGGGGCCAGCCATGACAACCTGACCCGCGATTACGGGCGCCAATGGCCCTGCACCACCGACCGACCGCTCGGCACTCCGGTTCTGTTCGCCGGCGAGAACATGGCGCGGCCTTTCAAGTTCGTCCCCGTGGCGCCGCCCTCCAAACTGGCCGCCAATCCCGAGGGGTTCCCCTTCACGCTGGTCTTCGGCAATTCCCTTTACTATTGGCATCAAAATGTCCTCATCCGCCACAGCGAAACCCTCAAACGCGAATACCGCCTGCTCCTGCTCGATTATCCGGACGGCTTCGTCGAGATCAACAGCGACGACGCCAAGCGCCTGGGCGTCCGCGACGGCGACCGCATCCGCCTGAGCACGGCCGGCGGTTCGCTCTCTTCCACGGCGCGCGTGACGTCGGAAGTTCGCAGCGGCACGGCCTTTGTTCCTTATTTTGTGCGCCAAATGAAAAGAGAAATGCTCGGCCCCTCCGGCGACAACGCCGCGCTGGTGCCGGTGCGCGTCGAAAAGGAGCCCGCATGAAGGCGCGCCTCGTGGCCCAGGCGGACGTGCTGAAGATTGCCGACCTCCTGCGGGGACGCGGGTTCGAGGTGATCGCCCCGTTCTGCGACGGGGGCCGTGACAGTTACTTTGACACCGTGACCGACGCCAATCGCGGGCGGATGCAGATGC
>JBEKUQ010000167.1:0-5825 GCA_049514835.1 Verrucomicrobiota bacterium
AGCGATTGGAGTTATGCTTGGGTGCCAGTCATCGGACCTATGGCGGGCGGGCTGCTGGCGGCGCTGGTCAATCTGCTCATTCGTGGATAGCAGGGTCTCAACGCGCCACGGGTTGCGCCGCCGGCTGTGCCGCCGGTTGCGCCTCAGCTTGTTTGATCTTGTAGCCCATTATTGAAAGCATCTTCTCTCCGTATCGCTTTCCGAACTCTCTGGAACCTGGCGAATTGAAATGCATGTGGTCTGGGTTGCAGGTGCAACCCGCCGAAGAAATGACATAGGAATTGGGAAGTGTCTTCGGCAGCTCCGCCATGATCTTGTTGAAGCCTGCACAAGCGCCTTGCTGGTCGGCGTTCACGGTTTCACCTGCCAGAAAAGGCACTTCCTCGGCCTTGAGATTCAGGTCTTTGATCAGATGGTCGTAAATGCCCTTCACTTTGTTCGGCCATTCCTGGTCGTTCGGGTTTGACTCGCCCTGATGCAGCAGGATTCCCTTGATCACGCCATCCTTCTGCGCCACTTTGGCCATGTCAACAAGATACTGGTAGGGGTTTCCGCCGTATCCCTTGATATAATTTTGCATCCAGGGCTGAACGGTTGCCGCATAGTTCGTGTAAGTGTCTTTTTCGAACAGCTCAATTTTGCAGCCGGGCACGGAGACTTTAATGACGCCGACTCGAATGTTCGCCGGCAGGTTGGCCACCATCGTTCTGCCGAAATAATCAACCATGCAAATGCCGCTGCCTTTGGCAGCCAGCGGCGGGACGGCATCATACCAGTTGCCCTTCTTCCAGTCCCGGTTGGGGGCATCAAAATCCGCCAGAACCTGAAAGCGTTTATCCACGGTCCGGTCCTTCTCCTCCATTCGCCCCCCGCTCTCCATGTTGGACTGCCCAAAGCAGAGAAAGATGTAAAAATTCGGATCTGGATCGGCGAAAGCGATCGTGGTGAACAAGAGAAATGCGGCTGGCAAAAACAATTTCAGTTTCTTTTTCATAACATCCATCCTTAACCTCGAACTTGGAGGAGCTTGACCTTCTTGCGCCCGCGGGCACTGAGCGGTGCGCACGTGAGAGGGACATGCTTATCGGGCTCACCAAGCATGGCGCGATTCTACCAGAACGCGGTCCGGGGCGTCAATGAGCACTTTTGCCCGGGGGTATTCTTGCGGCCTGGGCGCATGGGGTTTCGCTGCACAACTGCTGATCTCGACCGTGAGGCGCGCGAAGGAACAGGTGAACGCACTGCGGGACTTTACTCTTTTTCGGGCGCACCATCCCGTCGGGGTGCGAAGCGCGGGTCCACCTGCCGAACGGGACGAGCGCCGGGATCGGCGATGGGGCCGGGGCTTCTGGTTTCCCCGGTGGCGTTGCCGAACATGTCGTTGTCGATGCGGTTGAAGACGCTCACCTTTGCCAACGCCTCCCGGTTGCTCATCGTCAACTCCAACCGGTCGGGGTCGAAGTCCAACTGAAGGGAAGCCAAAGCCCCGTTTTTGTCCCAGCCGTGGGACTCGCGCCAGGCCGGCAGGTCGAGCCACTGCTTGGATTCGGGGGTGAGAAACCCCAGATAACCGCCGGGCATGGAGACATAGACGTTGCCGTCGGCCTGGTTGTCTTGGTTGATGAACACGATGGCGGCCTTGCCGCAACTGGTGAAGATGTTGTTGTAGATCTTGTTCTCCCGGCCGGTGCCGCTGCCGGCGCGGTCCTCGCGCAAGATCGGAAAAACGCCGGCGTTGTCGCAGCGGCCGAACAGGTTCTGGGCGATGATCAAACGGTCAGAGGCATGGATGAAGATGCCGGACCCGGCGGCACCTCTCTGTCCGGGCGTGCCCGGCTCGGCGTTGCGAACATTCCAGATCACGTTGTTGTCGATCTGGTTATAGTTGCGGCTCATCTCGATATGCACCGCCGCGCTGACGGTCAGCACGTCGGCGAGCACATTGCCAGTGATGCGGCAATTGACGTTGCCGCTGTCCAGCCAGACGGCGTTGGCGTGGCGGATGTGCCGCACGACATTGTGGCGGAAAAGCAGATTCCTGGCGCTGTGGAACTTGGCCCCCGCTGATTCCCAGGCCCGTTCGGCGTCCTGCCAGCCGATCCACTCGATGAGATTGTCCTCGACCAGCATTCCCTGGGTCCCCATGGCGCCGATGCCTTCGATGCCGCAATAGCGAATCGTGTTCCCGCGGACGACGTGAAATCCCACCGGCTGCGGCAAACGGGCGGCGTTCCAGTCCTGGTTGCCGAGGTCCAGTCCCACGCCGTTGGCCCATTCAATCGTGTTGCTTTCGATGATCCAGTGGTGGCCGCAGCAGGTGGAGACCAGGCCGCGCTGCGGCGGCGGGAAGGCGTTGCCGGCGTGTTGGAAGGAGATTCCCTTGATGCGAATGTAGCCCAGGCCGCGCTGTAGCGGAGCAAAGGCTTGCTCGCGGGTGGTAATCTCGATCACGCGCTGACTGGGAGTGTCGGCGGGCAGGCGCATATGCAAGGTGGTTCCCTGGTGTTCCACCCAGAATCTGCCTTCGGGCGAACCGCCGATTTCCTGCATGATCGGTCCCGGTCGTGTGCGGTTGGGCAAGTCGTTACGGGTCGCGGGTGGTGTGGCGGATGGCGGAGGCGTGTCGCCCAGATAGCGAAACAGCTCCACCGGCTCAAGCGGCTTGCCGTCCACGAAGATCAATCCCCGCCGGCGGAAATAAGGACCCATCTCGACGGTCTTGGTGTCCAGCCAGCCCCGGTCGCCCAGCACGTTGACCATGCCAAAGGGGTTGTAGGCATCGGGGAACATCGTGCCGGTGAGATGGTGTTGCCAGATGTGCAGTTGGCGCGAGCTGCCGCCGCGCATCGAATAGCCGGCGCTCGGTTCCCAGCCATCGTTGAGAACTTCCGACCCTTTCACGAGGACCGTCGCCCCCGGCGCGGCCTCATAGCTGATCATCTGATCCGGACCCGTGCCGCCCCGCGCCGGGCGGATGCACTCGCGGTAAACGCCGTCGGCAATGACCACGCGCTGGCCGGGCTGGAGGACCTCGGCGGCTTTGCTGATGGTGCGGAAGGGCTGCTCGCTGTTGCCGGGGCCGTTGTCGGCGCTCCGGGCCGAGTTGCCGTCCACATAGTAGGTCTTAGAGAATTGGAGCGGCTGTTCCCAAAAAACGAAGTTTGTGCCGTCCGGCAGGAGCGAGTCCGCCGCCACAGCCTTATGACAGACGCAGGCATGGTCCGTGAAAAACCCAATTGCGCAGGCCAACGTGATAACGGCTCTCCTGAACCCGGCGGCGGCTTGGAACGTCATAGCTGGACTTCTGTTTCGCTCCCCTTGTTATTGCCACCCGTCATCGTCAAGGGCTTTCCGCAGGGCCAGTTCCGCCTCGGACGAAAGTGCGGCGGTGCGCTTCTTCGCGTCCGCCGCGCTCACCAGATTCCAGTAAACCGTGTACCGCTCGTGGTTGGCCCGATAAAGCGGAACCAACGTGACTTCGTCCGGCGGACTCAGGTTCTTGGTCCGGAATACCAGCGGTGCGCCGGCTCTCTTGATCTTTTTCAGGACGGAGGTCGCGTCGCCAACAAACACGGGAACGGCCGGGTCGGGCACCCGGACCAAATCCGTCTGGTTTCTCGCGTAGGGATTGGGCATGCCGTTGGTGCCAAGTTCGCCGGCGAGAACAACCGGGCCATACAGCACGGCCACGATGTTGCCGGCTCCCGGCAGCGGCTCGGTGTGCAAGCTCATCGCCAACTGGATGTCCACGCGGTCGCCGTTTTGCCAGGTGCGGCTGACCGATACGTAGCCGCCGGGCTGGCCGGAAATCTTCTGGCTCCGGCCGTTGACGCGCACGGAAAGCTTTTCCGACCATTCCGGCCAGCGGATTTGCAGGGCCAGCGATATCGGTTTGTCCGCCTTGATGTTCAGGCGCGTCGCGTCGCTTTCGGGGAATTTGGTCTCCTGCCGCACGCTGAGGCCATTTTCCGGCCACGACAATTCGGAAGGGATGAACAAGTTCACGAACAGCGACTTGTCTTTGTGAAAGTAAATTGTGTCCCCGTATTTCGCGTGGTTCTCCATCCCGGTTCCCACGCAGCACCAAAATGAATTCTCCGGCGTCGAATACGTCTTGAAATGCCCCGGTTTGAGCGACATCAGGTAAACGAACATGCCCTGGTCCGGGTCCTGCGAGGCGAGGATGTCGTTGTAGAGCGCGCGCTCGTAAAAATCCATCGTTCGCGCGGAGGGGTCCCACGAGAAAAGATGGCGCGTCAGCTTGAGCATGTTGTAGGTGTTGCAGGTTTCCGCCGTCTCGGCCGACAGATGCCGGGCAAAATCGTTCGTTGGAAAGAAATGCTCGCGGTCACTGTCGCCGCCGATGACATAGGAACGATGCTCCGCGACGTTATCCCAAAAGTGGCTCGCGATGGCTTGGTCGCGCTTGTCCCCCGTCAATTCATATTGCCGCGCCGCGCCGATCATCTTGGGAATCTGCGTGTTGGCGTGGAGTCCGTTCAGGCGGTCCTCGCCGGCGGCCAGCGGATCGAAAAGGCTCTTTTGGTTGAACGCCTCGGCCGCCTTCAGGTAATCAGCGTTGCCGGTGACACCGTAAAGGTTCGCGAGCACTTCATTCATGCCGCCATACTCGGTCCGCAGCGACGCCTGCATTTGCTCCTCGGAAAGACGGCCCACGCGGAACTGCACCCAATTGGCCATGTTGGTCAGGACCTCCAGGGCCTGCGCGTTGCCGCAAACCTGGTTGGCATCCAGCAAGCCGGCCATGATCTTGTGGAGCGTGTACCAGGGCGCCCAAACCTGCCGCCCGGTCTCGACGCGATCAATGAATGACTCCGGGAAGGCGGACATATAACCAAAATGCGACGCATTCGACCCCAAGGCGGCCTGGCACTCGGCAAAACCCGCCACGATCTTGTCCACGCGCTCCTTGAACCGCGCGTCACCCGTACTCGCGTACATCAGCGAGCAGGCGGACAGGTAGTGCCCGACAGAGTGACCGCGCAACTCGCCATTCGGAGCCTCCCAGCCGCCGTAAGGCCGCGCCTGGGTCGGCAGTTGGGCATTGACCCGGAAACTGTAAAGCAGGCGGTCGCAGTCCAGGCTCAGCAGGTAAATCTCATCCCGCCCCATGGCGTCCCGAAACGGGCCGTCCAGGAGGCGCACTTGCGCGAGCGGAAACGCCTCGGCGGAAAGCGCAATGGGACGGCCTGGCCGGTCACTGTCCGTAACCGTGGCCGGCGGTTGGGCGGCGGCCACGGCGACAATGAGCGAAATGGCGGGCGTCAACATTTGGATTTTCATACGATGAAGCTAACAAGTCCGCCGCCCGAGTCCAACAAACTTTTTTCACGGAGCGTTCCTTGATCGCGACCGCGGAGGGGAGAGGGTCAGGGTGAGGTGAGGGTTCATCCAATTCCTAATCTTAATCTTAATCTTAATCCCAAACCTGCCGTTGCTCGACAAACTTTCGTGGAACCAATCGCGTCCGCCGGCTGTCCCCTCTCCGCTCCCATCCGACTTGTCCCGCCGTAGCCTTGGCGAAGGCGGATGGGAGGGGAGAGGGTCAGGGTGAGGTGAGGGTTCATGGGAAGGACTGAAAAATCGCTTTTGACTCATTTCACCCCGTTTCTTTCCATCACTTGGACCCTCACAAAGCCCTTGATTCTATTTGATACCTCTGCAAACGCGCTTCCAGGATTGTAGCGGCGGTCTATGACCGCCGCAGATTAGGGGAAATAACGGCATGGCGGCGGTCCAAAGCAATGCATTGCTTATACCGAATAAACTTAGAGCTTATCCGTAAATGACAATTGACGTATCTC
>JBEKUQ010000168.1:0-5797 GCA_049514835.1 Verrucomicrobiota bacterium
GGCCAATGGCAAAGGCCAAAGGCCCAATGAGGAATTATCGGAAAAAAGGAGTTGACCGGGGAGGCGGTCTGGCGTATATGTTCGGCGTGATTATGAATTTGAACCTTCGACTGTCGCTTATCGCGCTGCTGATCAGCCGCGCGGCGGTTGAGGTTTGAATTGCCTGAATTGATTTTTAAACCCCATCGCCACTGTAAGGCGATGGGGTTTTTTTTGTTGCCGGGCGGAACGGGACGGCGGGAGAATGGGATCCGGAGGACAAACGGGCCGGATGGGCCGGATGGAACGGGATCAAGCTAAAAATCAGGACCAAGCTTATGAAGAAGAACCGGATTATTATATTTGACACTACGTTGCGCGACGGGGAGCAGTGCCCCGGCGCTTCCATGAACTTGCGCGAGAAACTGGAGATCGCCCGGCAGTTGGCCCGGCTGAAGGTGGATGTGATCGAAGCCGGCTTTCCGGTGATCAGCGACGGCGATTTTTCGTCGGTGTACACCATCGCGCGGGAGGTCAAGGGGCCGGTGATTTGCGGGCTGGCGCGATGCACGGCGCAGGACATTGACGCCGCGGGCGAGGCGGTCAAACCGGCGGGCAGGCAGGGGCGCATCCACGTGTTCCTGGCGACCTCCAAGATTCACCGCGAGTTCAAACTGGGCAAGGCGCAGAATGAGATTTTGCGGCTCGCGGTGGAAGGTGTGAAGCGGGCGAAGAATCTGGTGGAGGACGTGGAGTTTTCGCCGGAAGACGCCTCGCGCACCGAGCCGGAGTTCTTGGCGGAGGTGGCCAGGGCGGTGGTGGCGGCGGGGGCCACCACGGTCAATTTTCCGGACACGGTCGGCTGGGCGGTGCCGGAGCAGTATGGAGCGTTGATCGGGCGGCTTTGCGAGGAGGTGCCGGAATTCCGGTCGGGGGCGGCGATCCTCAGCGTGCATTGCCACAACGATTTGGGTTTGGCGGTGGCCAATTCCCTCGCCGCCGTGGGGCGGGGAGCGCGCCAGGTGGAATGCACCGTCAACGGCATCGGCGAGCGGGCCGGCAATACGGCGCTGGAGGAGGTGGTGATGGCCCTCAAGACGCGGGCGGACGTTTACGGCGGATTTGAATGCGGCTTGAAGGCCGGCGAGATCTTGAAAACCTCACGCCTGGTGGCGCGGATGAGCGGCCTGATGGTGCAGCGCAGCAAGGCCATCGTGGGGGAAAACGCCTTCGCCCATTCCGCCGGCATTCATCAGGACGGCATTTTGAAGAAGCGCGAGACTTACGAGATCATGAACCCGGTGGACGTGGGCTGGGGCGGGTCGGAGCTGCCGCTGACCAAGCACAGCGGGCGGGCTGCCGTCTCGGTCCGGCTGCGGCATCTTGGCTTCAACATGAACGAGGCGGAGGTGGGGGCGATTTTCGCCCGGTTCAAGGACATTGGCGACAAGAAGAAATTTGTTTATGACGACGATTTGACCGCCCTGGTGGAAGGCCAGATCACCGAGGTGCCCCAAACCTGGTCGCTCGACTATCTCAGCGTGACCAGCGGCAACCGCCTCGTGCCCACGGCCACCGTCCGCCTGCAAAAGCTGGTCGGCAAGAAGGAATCGGCGCAGGACGCCGGCATCGGCGACGGCCCGGTGGACGCCGCGCTCAAGGCCATAGACCGGCTCACCGGCCGGCCGGGGAAATTGATGGACTATTCCTTGCGGGCGGTTTCGCAAGGCAAGGACGCTCTGGGCGAAGTAACGGTGAAGGTGGATTTTGGCGGCGGCAAAATGGTCACCGGCAAGGGAGCGAGCACGGATGTGATCGAAGCCAGCGCCCGGGCCTACTTAAACGCCGTCAACCGGTCGCTGGGCAAATAGTGAATTTGGAATGTTGAATAGTGAAAAGCAGTAAGAAGCCATCCTTCAATCCTGAAAGGATTGAATTGAAAAGCAGTAAGAAGCCATCCTTCAATCCTGAAAGGATTGAATCATTCAGCCCAGGGTTGGCCCGATTCCGAGAGGGCCTACCCTGGGTGATGTCATTGAAATCATGCAACCCTGAAGGGGTTGAATATCAGGGACTTACGAAACGGATTCAACCCTTGCAGGGTTGTGATTTCTTTCTGTTTTCACCCAGGGTAGCGCGAGGCGCGCAACCCTGGGCTGAATGCTCCAATGCCGTTCGGATTGAAAAACCAAAGGCACGGTTCCGAACATCTCCCGGTATTCCGCCGAGAACATTGAAAAACCCAAAAGTTTACGCCAATGGCTGAAGCAAAGAAAACGCGGGTGATCGTCGGGATGAGCGGCGGGGTTGATTCCTCCGCCGCCGCGGCGCTGCTGCTGGAGCAGGGCTACGACGTGGTGGGGATCACGCTCAAGCTCTGGCCGCAGGATTGCGTGTCGCGCGCCGAGGACAAATGCTGCGGGCCGCAGGCGGTGACGGACGCGCGCAGCGTCTGCCACCGGCTGGGAATTCCCTATTACCTGATTGACGAGGCGGAGGCCTTTCAAAAGCAGGTCATCGCCTATTTCGCCGAGGAATACAAGGCGGGGCGGACGCCCAACCCGTGCGTGCTGTGCAACGAGAAGCTCAAGTTCGGCGCGCTGCTCGACCGCGCCCGCCAGTTGGGCGGCGATTTTGTCGCCACCGGCCACTTCGCGCGCGTCGAAAAAAGCCCGGACGGGCGGCGGACTCTTTTGAAAAAGGGCCGCGACCCGCGCAAGGACCAGAGCTATTTTCTCTTTTCGCTGCGCCAGCATCAACTGGAGCGGTCGCTCTTTCCCCTCGGCGAAAAAACCAAGCAGGACACCCGCCAGGTGGCGCGCGAATGCCGGTTGAAAACCGCGGACAAGGAGGAGAGCATGGAAATCTGTTTCGTGCCGGACCAGGACTACGGGAAATTCCTGCAAGCGGCCAAACTGGTGGAGAAGCATCGGGGCGAAATCGTCAACCTGCGCGGGGAGGTGCTCGGACACCACGAGGGGATCGAGTTTTACACCATCGGCCAGCGCAAGGGGCTGGGGCTTTCCTCGCCCAAACCGCTTTATGTGATCGAACTGGATAGCGTCAACAATAGAGTGGTGGTGGGCGATGATGGCGCGCTGGACCGCGACGAATTCACCGTCGAGCGTTGCAACTGGATTCCCTTCGACGAGCCGCCGCCGGAAATGGGGGTGTCGGCCAGAATCCGCTATAATCATCCGGGAACGCCGGCCATCGTCAGGCCGCAGCCGGGCGGGAGCGCGCAGGTGACGCTGCTGACCGCCCAACGCGCCATCACGCCGGGCCAGGCCTGTGTGTTTTACGACGGCGATTTGGTGCTTGGAGGAGGCTGGATCAAACGTTGATGGGAATGGCGGTGTCGGTCGGGAGAAGAACCCGAAAGAGGGCGAGGGCGGGTCAACACCGAGGGACGGAAAGGGACCGGCGGTATTCGCGCCGGCCCCATCCCACGTTACGCAGAACAATTCGATCAGATGCCGCCATCCACAAACCAACGGCGCGTGGCCGGGTCGCGCTTGAGGGCCAGATTCCATTTTTTGGCCTCTCCGTTTTTGAGCGTGATTTCGTAGGGCACAAGCTCGGCGCCATTGGAGATGGTGGTGTGCGTGCCGAGGCTGACGACCTGGAGACCGCCTAGATACTGCTTCACGCTGTCGGACAGGGGGTTGAAAAATTTTGCCGCCTCCGTCCAGTCCTCGCGGGCGCAGGCCTCGAACAGGGCCCGGGCGGCTTGCTCGGAGGTCATGGCGGCGTATTTCTCGTTGTCCGGCAGCCTGGGCATGGCGCCGCCGATGCTGACGTTGGCGGGCAATTGGAGTTGAAAGACGGAAGGGTCAATCGGCTGGTTGCAGTCAATTTCATCCAGCTTGAAAACGAGCTGATCGCCGGCGGGAGCGTGAAGGTAAATTTGCACCGATTCCAAAAGTTCGGACTGATTGTCGAAGGTGTAAACGCGCCGCGTGTCGGCGGTGGAGAAAAACTTGTTGTGCAGATAATCGTCGGTCCCCAGACCGGACTTGGCTTCGACGGTGATGACGGATTTGGCCTTGCCGTCCGCGCCTTGCTCCTGGGTGAGCGTGATGGGCCAGTTGCGGGATTTGATGCCGGCCAGTTCGGTTTCGATAGTCTGGTTGAGGTTGGCCATCTCGTGCAGCCATTGCGTGTCGAAGGCGCTGCGGCTGGGTTGCGGGACTTTGTAGCCGAAGTCCGGTTTGATGAAAAGCAAAGTGGTCTGGCCGTCCATGACGGCGACCCGTCCGGGCTTTTCGACGCGCCATTTGAGGTCCGGCTCGAACTGCTTCCACAGTTCGATGGTGACAAAGTCCTGATCGGGCATGATGGCGGAGAAGTTATCCTGGGGGGCCGTGCGCAGTTGGCCGCGGAGGTGAATAGTGGCGAGTTTGGCCACGGCTTGCGCGCCTTTGGTCATGACGGCGAGGGCCTGGGCCTGCGCATTGGGCATGGCGATGAGAATGATGGCCAGGATGGCGGCCGCGCCGGCGGCGGCGCCCAGGCCGAATCCCCAACGATGTTTCAATAATTTGCTCATAAGTGATTCTCTTTCTGGTTGGAACTGTTCCGCATGAATGCGCCGCATCACCGGTTCGACCATCCGCACCCCGGCGGCGGCCTGGCCGCGCGCCATCAGGCGTCGTTGCAGACCGGCCAGGGCCTCATATTCCGCCCGGCAGGCCGCACAACTTTGCAGGTGTGCCTGGCATTGAAGCGATTGGTCGCGATCCAGCAACCCTTCCACGAAGGCGATAAAATTGTCCCGGCAATCGGCGCAGTTCATGCTTGTTCTCTTTGGTTGACTGTTGGTTCGGAGCTTTCGCGGAAATCCCGGGCTTCCAGTTCGTGGCGAAGCAGAAGGTAAGCGCGCGAGAGGGTTTTGGTGACGGTGCCCAGCGGCAGGGCGAGGCGGGTGGCCACTTCCTGACAGGAAAGCCCCTCGTAATAGCGCAGCAGGATCACCTGGCGATGGTTTTCGGGCAGGACGGCCATGACTTCTTCCAACGGATAATCTTCGGCGGGGCCGGCGGCGCCGGTCGTCATGGTTTCGGCGGCCTCGCAATCCCGCCGGCGATGGAGTTCGGCGCGGAATTGTTCCTTGGCCACCCGGCCCGCGATGCCGAGCAGCCAGGAATAAAACGACTCCGGCTTGCGCAGCTTGCGCAACGACAGGAAGGCCCTGACGAACGATTCCTGCGCCGCTTCCTCCGCTTGCGAGAAGTTTTCCACCCGCGAGGCCAGAAAGGCGAAGACCGATTTCTGGTAGCGATCCACCAGCAGACCGAAGTCCTCCGGGTGGCCATCGCGGCAGCGCTCAACGTATTGTTTGTCAGTTAAGTCCATGCCATGTCCTGTTGCAGTGAGTTCGCATCGTCAATGATTAGTGACCGGGCGGGGCAATTTGCGACCGCGGCGGACAAGTATAAGGGGCGTTGACCTAGAATAGTAATTCGCTTAATCTTAATCCTGATCTGAATCTTAATCCTGATCTGAATCTTAATCTGCAAATGGAGGAGGGGGGATCAGAATCTTGATGTCGAAATCTCGTGAATTTTTCTCTCAGATATTCAGGGGCTCGCGGCGCTCGCCCCTCCCGAAATCCAGCGGGAGGGCGGAGCGCCGCGACGCCCAAATCTCAAATAGCTTTGGCTGGTAAGAGGGGAACGCGAAGAAGCGGAAAGCGCTCCGAATGGGAAAGTGGGGCGCGGCGGTGGCATGGGGAAAATCAATTGGAGCGGTAGGCGGAGAGCCGGTCGAGGCGGCGCGCCATCTCGCTGGTGTAATGGCGGCCCAGGGTGTCTTTGTG
>JBEKUQ010000168.1:5807-7363 GCA_049514835.1 Verrucomicrobiota bacterium
GGCCTTCCATCAGACCGCGAATCTCCGGGCGGGTGATGACGACATCGCGCACGAGCAGGCCGACCAGGCGGCAGGACCAGTAACCCACTTCGGGCGGCACTCCAAGAATCAGCCGTTTTATCCCCAGCGACCACATCACGGTTTGGACCAGTTCGCGATAGGTGAAGGTTTCCGGTCCGATGGCGTTGACGATTTCGTTCCGGTCGCCGGCGGCTTTTTCGACGGCGGCGGAGGCCAGATCGTCCACGTAAATGGGCTGGAGTTTATATTGGCCATTGCCGAAAAGGCCGAAAACGGGAAAGTGGCGCAGGGACCAGGCGATGTTGTTGATGAGAACGTCTTCCTTGCCGAATAAAACGGCCGGGCGGAGGATGCAGTACGAAAGGCCGAGGGAAGCCAGGGCGGATTCCAGTTCGGCCTTGCCGCGAAAATAGGAGAGGTCGGAGCGGAGGTCCGGGTTGGTGATGCTGACGTGAACGATGCGGCGGACGGCGGCGTCTTTGGCGGCCTGGAACAGGATTTTGGTGTTGGCGACGGCCTGGCTGTGGGAGAAGAGGCGGTGATCGAACCTGACCCAGTAGGTGTTGATGAGGACGTCGGCGCCGCGCAAAGATTCGGCGAGGCGGCCAGGTTGCTCAAATTGCATCGGCAACGCCGGCACCTTCTGGCCGAAAGGACTCGGGCGGTTCAGGGAGTTGGTCAGGGTGATGACCGTGTGGCCGGCCTGGAGCAACCGGCTGGCGATGTAGCGGCCGGAATAGCCAAAGGCGCCTGTGACAGCGACGCGCATAAGCTGGGTTGGATTTGAGACACCACGATGAATGAGCTTGCTTTGCCCGGCTGGCAAGGAAAATTGGAGCCATGAAAAATCGCCGGATTTATTTCAGGCGGGCGGCCTGTTGCCTGGTTTGGCCGGCCCTCTGGCTGGCTGGTCCCGGCTGGGGCCAGGCGCGGGGCGAGGGGACGCCGACGGGGGTGGTTTTTGATTTGCAGCGCTTTATTGACAACGAGTTGGCGGCGGGCAAGCAGCGCATCGTGGTGCCGCCGGGACGTTACCGGGTGACGCCGCACGACCGCCAGCACCTGGCGTTGCGCCATTTGAAGGACGTCACCATCGTGGCGGACGGGGTGGAAATGATCTGCACGGAAACCACGCGCGCCCTGACCATCGCGGACTGCACCAACCTGACGTTGCGCGGGCTGGTGATTGATTACGATCCGCTGCCCTTCACCCAGGGGCGCATCACGGCGTTCGCCTCGGACAAGCAAGTTCAGGAAATCGAGTTGTTCGACGGCTATCCGGCGGCGGAAACGGCGCGCAATTTCAAGTACGAGATTTTCCGGCCCGACACGCGCACGCTGCGCTGCGCGGACCGCGATGTGCAAAGGATCGAGGCGGTGGATGCGCGTCATCTGCGGATCCTGGCGCCGCGCGAGCATGCGGATTCGCCGGAACAGATCGGCGACCTGATCGTCATCGGTGCGGAATACGCCCCGCACGGCAGCGTGGCCCATGCGGTGGAGTGCAGTCATAACCTCAATGTGCGGCTGGAAGA
>JBEKUQ010000169.1:0-5786 GCA_049514835.1 Verrucomicrobiota bacterium
TATGACCGCCGGAGATTGGTGCCGGCGGCTGAGGGCTAAAATAGTCAGCGGCGGTCATAGACCGCCGCTACAGGTTCATGGAGCGCAATTTGCTGAAGAATTATAATGCGGCGGTCATAGACCGCCGCTACAGTTGTTGCATGGAATTTGAATCCCAAAAGTTCATCTCGAAGGCCGTGTCGGCCATTCCGCGGTCGGGCATCCGCGATTTTTTTGACATCGTGCAAAGCATGAAGGACGTCATCTCGCTGGGGGTGGGCGAGCCGGATTTTGTGACGCCGTGGCACATTCGGGAGGCGGCCATCTACGCGCTGGAACGGGGCCGGACGGGCTACACGTCCAACCTGGGGCTGCTCTCGTTGCGGGAGGCCATCGCGGAGAGCGTCAAGAAACATTTCAAGGCGGCCTACGATCCGGCGGGGGAAATCCTGATCGCGGTGGGGGTGAGCGAGGCGATGGACCTGGCGTTTCGGGCGCTGATCAATCCGGGCGACGAGGTGATTTATCACGAGCCGTGTTACGTCAGCTATGCGCCCGGCATCGCCCTGGCGGGCGGCGTGGCGGTGGCGGTGTCGTGCCGGCCGGAGAACGCGTTTTCGGTGACGGCGGCGGCCATCGAGCAGGCGGTCACGCCGAAAAGCAAGGCGCTGGTGTTGAATTTTCCGACCAATCCGACCGGCGGAACGATGGAGCGGGGCGAATTGGAAAAGATCGCGGCGCTGGCCCGGCGGCACAATCTGGCGGTGATCACCGACGAGATTTATTCGGAACTGACGTTTGAAGGCGAACACGTCAGCGTGGCGGCGCTGCCGGGGATGAAGGAGCGGACGGTTTTCCTGCACGGGTTTTCCAAGGCCTACGCCATGACCGGTTTTCGCATCGGCTACGCCTGCGGGCCGGCGGCTATTATTGACGCGATGATGCGCATTCATCAGTATTCGATGCTTTGCGCCAGCATCATCAGCCAGGAAGCGGCGTTGGAGGCGATTCAACACGGCGAGGCCGACACCGCGGAAATGCGCGAGCAGTACCGCGCGCGGCGGAATTATATTGTCAGCGCCTTCAACGAAATGGGGCTGCCCTGCCATAAGCCGCGCGGATCGTTTTACGCCTTCCCTTGCATCCAGTCCACCGGGCTGAGTTCAAAGGATTTCGCGCGCCAATTGCTGGAGGCGGAGAAAGTGGCGTGCGTGCCCGGCAGCGCGTTCGGGCCGACGGGGGAAGGCTATCTGCGCTGCTGTTTTGCCACGGCGCTGGATCGCATCGAAATCGCGGCGGAACGGATGGCGCGGTTTGTGCAGCGGGTCCGTTCGTAATCAAATTGAACGGAACACCGGTCGGATTCAGAGACGGCGATAGACTTCCGAGCGGTGTTGGATGCGGTAGATGCGGACCAGCTTTTGGGCAGGATAATGCCAATAAAGGATTCGAAAGTCGCCGACGCGAAGCTTGCAAAGGCCGGCCAAATCTTCCGGCATCCCGACCAACCGACGATGCACCATGACGGTGGCATTTTCAGCAAGCCACTGAATTTTGCGCTCGACACTTGCGCCAATGGCGGCATCCAAATGGTCGAGTTGCGCGTTGGCCTTGCTGCCTATTTCGACCCGGTGGGGCATGGCAGATGGCGCGGTTTCCACGGCTTGAATTTCCCGGCCTTGTCTTCGCGTCGGGCGGTGCGCAGTTCCGACATCACCCTGGGATTGTTCGCGGTGAGCCAGTCTTGCAGCTCGTCAAGCGTTTCCACCGAGGAGAGAACCCCCGTCGGAATTTCAACCGTTTGCGATTTCATGGCCAAAGCTTACACCAGTCGAGAGCCTTCGCCAAGCCCTCCTTGCAGCAGAAAGCCCACAGCGATCGAACAATCCGTTGCCGGATTACAGCATCAAAGCGCGGCCGCGACCAAATCACCGACCTGCGAGGTGGTGAAGCCCATTTTGCCGGCGGCCAGGCTTTTGATTTTTTCGCGGGTGACTTTGATCACGGCGGTTTCAACGGCCTGGGCCGCCCGGTGCTCGCCGAGGAAGGCCAGCATCATCTGCCCGGCGCAGATGGCGGCGAGGGGATTGATCACGCCCAGTCCGGTGTATTTGGGCGCGCTGCCGCCGATCGGCTCGAACATGCTGGCGCCGTTGGGATTGATGTTGCCGCCGGCGGCGATGCCCATGCCGCCCTGCAACATCGCGCCCAGATCGGTGATGATGTCGCCAAACATGTTGTCGGTCACAATCACGTCGAACCATTCCGGATTCTTGACAAACCACATGGTGGTCGCGTCCACGTGCGCGTATGCGCGTTTGACGGCGGGAAAATCCTTGGCGCCGATTTCGTGGAAGGCGCGCTCCCAGAGATCGAAGGCGTAGGTCAGGACGTTGGTTTTGCCGGAGAGGGTGAGTTGGGCCTTTTTTCCAGCCTTGAGGTCCTCCGGCTTGAGGCCGGACCAGGGCTGGCCGCCGCGGCGGCGGCCGGCCAATTCAAAGGCGAAACGAAGGCAGCGCTCCACCCCGCGGCGCGTGTTGACGCTTTCCTGGATGGCGATTTCATGGGGCGTTCCTTTGAACACAAAGCCGCCGGAACCGGTGTAAAGGCCCTCGTTGTTTTCGCGGACCACGACGAAATCAATGTCCTCCGGGGTCTTGTCCTTGAGCGGGCAGAAGCGCTGGTCGTAAAGCTTGACAGGGCGCAAATTGATGTATTGTTCCAGCTCGAAGCGGAGGCGGAGGAGAATTCCTTTTTCGAGGATGCCCGGCTTGACTTCCGGATGGCCGATGGCGCCGAGGAGGATGGCGGGGAACTGGCGCAACTCCTGCACGACGCTGTCGGGCATCGGTTCCCGGGTGCGCAAGTAGCGGGCGCCGCCCAAGTCGTAGGAGGTGTAGTTGAGTTTGAGATCGAACTTGCGGCTGGCGGAGTCCAGCACCTTGACCGCCTCGCGCACCACTTCCGGGCCGGTGCCGTCGCCGCCGATGACCGCGATGTTGTAGTTTTTCATATCCTGTTCCGCCCGCAAGGGGCCGGACAGGCGATGCTAAAGATTTGGCGGCCCGTGGCAATGGAAATCGCAGGTGAAATCGCGGGCGGGGCGCCTTTCACATTTTGGGGTTCCCCGTCTTAATCTTAATCCTAATCTTAATCTTAATCCCCGTCCTGCGTTTGAAGATTAAGAGTAAGAGTAAGATTAAGATTATGAGTAAGAGGGGAGACCCAAAAAATGCACCTGCGGAAGGGGGCAAGCCCCGGCGGAATGAACTTGGAATGGAGAATTTTCCCGGTAGAGTCTGAACCGAGCTTGAACATGGAACCCATCGCTTTCACCGCCGCATCGGCCGAGGAGGCCGTGGCGCAGATTCGCGCCAGATTGGGGCCGGAGGCGGTGGTGCTCAATGTGCGCCCGCTGCCGGCGCAGGGCCTGGCCCGCCTCTGGCAAAAGCCGATGATCGAGGTGCTGGCTTATCGGCCGGAGAGCCAGCCCGCGCCGCCGGCTCCGCCGCTGGCCGACGCACTGGAGGAGTTCCGACAGCGGTTGGACCAGATCGAGCAGCATGTCAAAACGCCCGCCGGCAAGACGGCAGCCGGACCGGCCACTTTGCCGGAATTTGCGGACGCGGTGGTCAATTTGGATTCGGGCGGATGGCGGATTGGCGGGGTGCTGCAAAGGACCGGCCTGCTGCCGATTCATGCGCAGCGCGTGGTCGAGCACGCCCGCTCGCTGCATGGCGGGAAGCCGCCGGCTTCGCTGGCGGAGGAAATCGGGCTGGCGCGCGCTTTTCTGGCGGCGGCGTGGAGGCCATGCCAACCGTGCCCCGAGCATGGCCTGCATATCGTGATCGGGCCGGCGGGATCGGGCAAAACGACGTGCCTTTGCAAATGGCTCACCCTGGCGGCGTTGGTGGAAGGGCGCCTGGCGCGAGTGTGGCGTCTGGACGGAACGACGGCGAACATGGCGGAATCGCTGACCGTGTATTGCGAGATTCTGCATGTGCCGGGCGAACGGGCGTGGGGAGCGGGTGTCAATCGAATTGCGGAGGACATTGGCTTCATAGATTTGCCGGGAGTGGATTGGCGCGCGCCCGGGGCGATCCAGGAATTGGCGGGGCAATTGCAGCAGTTTGGCGAGGCGCGGCTGCATCTGGCGCTCAACGGCGCTTACGACATGGCGGTGCTGGTGGCGCAGGCGCGGGCCTTCGCCGTCCTGCCGATTGAGGATTTGATCATCACTCATCTGGACGAGGAAAGCCGCTGGGGAAAAATATGGAATCTGGTGCTGGGCACCAATTACCCGATCCGCTATCTGAGCACCGGCCAAAACATTCCCGGCGATTTTTGCGCGGCGTCGGCGGAAATCATTCTGGCCCGGCAATTTCCGCAGGGGCGATGACGAATTCAGTCCATGTTTGGATCTTGCGAAAATCGCTAAAATAGGTATTTTTGGGTCATGATTGTGACGGCGACAGAACTGGCCAATGAAAGCAAGAGCATCCTGGACCGGGTGGCACAGGGTGGCGAGGTTGTGGAAGTGCAACGCCACGGCAAGACCGTGGCCGTCATTCAACCGCGGGCGGGCGCGACGCGCTCGGAGCTTTTGCGCTTGCTGCGCGGGCGGGGATTCAGCGCTGCGGACTCCAAGGAGTTGAAGGGGGCGATGGACCGGGCGTCCGAGGTTATTGGCCATGCCGGTCGCGATTGATAAGGATTCAAAATTTGCGCAGGAGCCAGAGGATGACGGTGAGGAGGAGGCTGATGAGGATGCAGGTGGTGAGCGGGAAATAGAAGCTGGCGTCGCCTTTGGTGTAATGGACGTCGCCCGGCAAGCGCCCCAGCCAGCCGCGGCCGACGCCGGACCAGAGCAGCGCGCCCGCCACGGCCAGCAGCAGGCCGATGACCACGAGGAATTTTCCAAGCTCGCTCATGGGCGCAGTCTATTCCGCCGCGGTCAATTTCTCAAAGCCTTCCTCGATGAAGGTGGTGTTTTGGATGCGGGAAAGGCGGGCGTAAAGGCCGTCGAGGGCGAGCAATTCGGCGTGGGTGCCTCGCTCCACGATTTCGCCGCGGCGCAAAACGAGGATTTGATCGGCGTTGCGAATGGTGCTCAAACGGTGGGCGATGACGAAGCTGGTGCGGTTGGCCATGAGCCGCTCCAGCGCCTCCTGAATCAGCTTTTCCGTCGCCGTGTCCACGCTGGCGGTGGCTTCGTCCAGGACGAGGATGGGGGTGTTTTTCAAGAGGGCGCGGGCGATGCTGATGCGCTGCTTCTCGCCCACGCTCAACTTGACGCCGCGCTCGCCCACATGGGAATCGTACCCCTGCGGCAGACGGGCGATGAAATCGTGGCAGTTGGCGGCCCGGGAGGCGGCCAGCAGTTGCTCCTCCGTGGCGGCGGGGTTTCCGTAAAGTATATTTTCGCGCACGGTGCCGTTGAAGAGAAAGGCCTCCTGGCTGACCACGCTGATCTGGGCGCGCAAGGACGGGAGGGAAACGGCGGCGATGTTCTGCCCGTCAATGGCGATGCGGCCGGAATTGGCCTCATAAAAGGCCGGGAGCAAATTGACGAGGGTTGATTTGCCCGAACCGGTCGGCCCGACCAGGGCGATCATTTCGCCGGGGGCGGCGCGGAGGGAGATGTTTTTCAGGGCGGGGCGGTTCGGGACGTAGCCGAAGTTGACGTTTTGGTATTCCACTGCGCCGCGGACAGGCCGGGGGAAGGCGGGCTGGCGGGGCCCGGCGGCGGGAGAGGGCCGCTCTTCGGTGGCATCCAGAATGTCAAAGACCCGTTCTCCGGCGGCGCG
>JBEKUQ010000170.1:0-6507 GCA_049514835.1 Verrucomicrobiota bacterium
ACCAAAGGAACTGGACGAGGCGCGCGCCCTTGTCGGGATGCGTCATGTCACCCTCGAGGAAAATGATTTTTCCGTCCGCTTTGATCGCGCCGGGGTCATCCTTGATTTGGGGGCGATTGGCAAGGGGTATGCCATTGATTGCGCGGCGCGCCTCCTGCGGGAATGCGGCGTCGTCAGCGCCCTGCTCCACGGCGGCACCAGCACCACTTACGCCCTCGGCGCGCCGCCTGGCGCGGAGGCCTGGCAGGTGGGGATTGCCGCGGCCCCCGAATCCGCCGGCCAAAAACCTCCCTTGCAAACCATTATGCGCTTGCGCGACGAGGCGCTTTCCGTCTCGGCCGTTTGGGGAAGGTCCTTTGCTGCCGGGGGAAAAACTTACGGCCATGTGCTCGACCCGCGCACGGGCCAGCCCGTGAACCGCGCCGTCCTGGCCGCCGTCGCCCTGCCTTCGGCGACGGAGACCGATGCGTTGTCCACGGCCCTTCTGGTGGAGGGGCCGCAGGGCGCCGCGAGAATAGAGCGATTACGGCCCGGCATGAGGATTCTGGTCCTGGAGCGCGAAGGCCACCAACTAACCACTAACCACTAAAACAGGCGCATTCCGCTGATGGATCGCGAACGCGGCCAAGACGGCCGTTCCGCGCGTGGGAATTTGGAAAACTGATGCCAAGCCATTGAAAAATGTCCCGCCAGCGGCTACGTTCAGATGCTATGTTGGATGATCGTTCATACATGCGCACGCCGCCGCGGCAGTATTGGTCCATGACCACCCTGCTGCTGGTGAGCCTTGTCGTGTGCTTTGTCATCCAATTGATTTTGGAAGGCCAACTGGGCGGGCGCCGCGTGAACGAGCTTTTTGCCTTGAGCATTCCAGGCCTGCAGGAGGGGAAATACTACCAGTTGATCACCTTCCAGTTCATGCATGCCGGCCTTTTGCACATCTTGTTCAACATGATCGGCCTTTATTTCTTTGGCCGCGCCATGGAGGAAGCCCTGGGGCGCACCACGATGTTGCGGCTTTACCTCTTGAGCGGGACCATCGGCGGATTGCTCCAAGTCGGGCTGGGACTCGCCTTCCCCGCTGCTTTCAGTGGGGCAGTGGTGGGCGCCTCCGCCGGCGTTCTCGGCTTGATCGCCGCCTTCGCCACGCGCGAGCCTAATTATCCCATCACCCTCCTCGTCTTCTTTGTCATCCCGGTGACGCTGCGGGCCAGGTGGCTTTTGCTCATTGAAGCCGTCATCACCGTCAGCGGAATTGTTTTCGGTGTTCTTGGCATGGGCGGCAACACGGCGCACGGAGCGCATCTGGGAGGCATGCTGACGGGCATTGCCTTCATCAAGTGGGCCGGCTGGCTCCAGGCCCCGTGGACGCTGTGGCGGGCTGGTTCCCGCCGCCGCGCCTCCCGCCAACCCGTGCGCGCGGGCGTGTTGCGCCCCGTCCGGCGGCCCGGGAAAAACGACGAAGAATTGCCTCCGGCGGAATTTATCAGCCGGGAGGTTGATCCCATCCTGGAAAAGATTTCCGCCAAAGGCATCCATAGCCTCACCGATCGGGAACGGGAGATTCTGGAGGCGGCCCGCAGCAGGATGGCGCGGCGGTAGCGCGCAATCCCGCGCCGGCTTTTTGCGTTCTTTCTCTTAATCTTAATCCTAATCTTAATCTTAATCCCCCTCCTGCAGAGTAAGATCAGGATTAAGATTAGGACGGAAAGACAAAATCAGGAGCGGAACCCGCGAAATGAGAAATCCGCCCCTTTTTGCTCCGGCTTTCGCCATTGCTATTTACAAATCGGGCTGGCCATTCCAACATTCTGCGGCTCATCAACCATGATTCTCTGACCTATGATACAGCGTTATTCCCGGGCGGAAATGCGGGACATCTGGACCGAGCAGCGCAAGCTGGAAATCTGGCTGCAAATCGAATTGCTCGCCAGCGAGGCCCTCGCCGCCGAGGGCGTCGTGCCCAAGGAGGATTTCGCGGTGATGAAAGACCGCGCCGCCTTCCAGCTCGCACGCTGCCTGGAACTGGAACGGACCCTCAACCACGACGTCATCGCCTTCACCACCAACGTCGCCGAGAACATCGCCGCTCCCGCCGGCCGCTGGCTCCATTTCGGGCTGACCAGCAGCGATATTATTGACACCGCCTTCGCCGTGCAGATGACGCAATCCGCCGCCATTCTCATCGAGGATGTGAAGGCCCTGCGTGAGGTCATCGCCAAAAAGGCCCTGGAACACGCCGGCACCGCCATGATCGGCCGCAGCCACGGCATCCATGCCGAGCCCACCACCTTCGGCTTGAAAATGGCCGTCATGTACGACGAGTTCGGACGGGTCTTGCGGCGCCTGGAAACCGCGCGTGAAACCGTCGCCGTCGGAAAGCTTTCCGGGGCGGTCGGCACCAGCGCCCATCTTTCGCCGGCGGTGGAGGCGCGGGTCTGCGGCAAGCTGGGACTTCGCCCCGCCCCCGTCGCCACGCAAGTGGTGCAGCGCGATTTGCACGCCGAGTTCATGACGGCGCTGGCGCTGGCCGGGGCCAGCATCGAGCGGTGGGCCACCGAGTTCCGCCACCTCCAGCGCACCGAAGTTCTGGAGGCCGAGGAGTTTTTCGCCCCCGGCCAAAAGGGTTCCAGCGCCATGCCGCACAAGCGCAACCCCATCACCGGCGAACGGCTCACCGGCCTGGCCCGCGTCCTGCGCGGCAACGCGCTCGCCGCCCTGGAGAACGTCGCCCTCTGGCACGAGCGCGACATCAGCCACAGCTCGGTCGAGCGCATCATTTTCCCCGATTCCTGCACCCTGCTGGATTACATGCTCGTGACGCTGCGCCAATTGACCGGCGGCCTCATCGTCTATCCCGACAACATGCGGCGCAACCTCGAGCTTTCCCTCGGCCTGTGGAACTCCCAAACCGTCCTGCTGGCCTTGATCAAAAAAGGCCTGACCCGCGAAGCCGCCTACGACCTGGTGCAGCGCAACGCCATGAAAACCTGGCAGGCCAAACACGCCGGAGCGGCCGACGCCGGCTTTCTCGAACAACTCCGGCGCGATCCCGACGTGCGCCGCCATTTTGCCGAAGGCGAATTGGAGCAGCTTTGTTCCCTGGAATTCCATTTCAAACACGTCAAGTCGAAATTGGATGACCTCCTCGGCCCGCGCCGCAACCCCGCCGCGCCGGCGGCCTGAAAAAGCCGCCGCCCCCGGGAGGAATCCCACCCGCGGCCTGCTGAGTCGCCATTCGCTTCCTGCAACCATGCGAGTCCAGGAGTTCCTTCCCGCCATGAGCTACCGGACACTTGAGGTCGAAATTGACCACGGGCGTGTTTTGTCGAAAGGCCCGGAGGTGCTGCCAGAAAAGGCCTCGGGTCTGCTCACCATTCTGAATCCGCAACCCCTCTCCCGGCCTCGCCCGATTGGTTTGGCCAGGGGCCAATTCACCGTGCCGGAAGACTTCAACGCTCCGTTGCCGGAAGACGTGTAGCTCCAAAAAAAGCTCCAAAAAAAGGCGTGCAATCCCGAGTCCGCGGGGTTAAACTTGGACGAATGCTGGCAGCCACCGACACTCGACAACCCCGTTTGGTCGAAGCGGAGATTCGCGCAGCCCACCTGGCGATGTTCCCCGAGGCGGACCCACATTTTGTGCGCACCATTTTCGATTGGGCCATGGAATGTTTCGAGGGGCGCTATCAGGATTACCAGGCGATAGACGCCATTTACCACGACTTGGAGCATACCTTGCAAGGGGCATTGTGCATGGCGCAGTTGCTCTCCAACCGCCATGGCACCGCCGCGGAACCCCGCCTGACCCGCCGGATGTTTGAACTGGGAATGCTCGCCATCCTCATGCACGACACCGGCTACCTCAAAAAAAGAGACGACAACGAGGGCACCGGCGCCAAATACACCCTCACCCACGTGGACCGCAGCATTCAATTCGCGGGCGAACTGATGCGCGGCCACGACTACCCGCCGCAAGACATTCTGGCGGTGCAAAACATGATCCGTTGCACCGGCGTCAACGTCAAATTGGACTCCATCCAGTTCCAGAGCGACTTGGAGCGCATCGTCGGTTTTGCCCTCGGCACCTCCGATCTGCTCGGCCAGATGGCGGCCGCCGATTACGTGGACAAGCTGCCGATCCTCTACTCGGAATTCGCCGAGGCCGCGCGCTACAACCAGGGCCGGATGAAGGCCGGCGGCTTCTTCAGCAGCGCCGACGATCTGATGCAAAAGACCCCCATGTTCTGGGAAATTTACGTCCGGCAAAAAATCAGCCGCGAGTTCCTCGGCCTTTTCAAGTTCCTCAATGTTCCGTACCCGGACGGCCGCAACGCCTACCTGGAACGGATTGACGCCAATATCGCGCGGCTGCGGCGCCAACTGGGCTTGCCGGACAAGACGGCCTGAGCCGCCGCGGTCATCCGCCATTTCTTCGCCACCAAGCGCCGCCATGTCTCGCGATTACGTCCTGCAACCCTTCCGTCCTCCGGTTGAACTGCACATCAACTACGAGCGCGAGTTGAACGAGCAGCAGCACGCGGCGGTGACGGCGCCGCCCGGACCGGCCCTGGTCATCGCCGGCGCCGGATCGGGCAAGACCCGCACGCTCACCTATCGGGCCGCCTTTCTCCTCGAACAAGGCATTCCCCCGGAGCGGATTCTCCTGCTCACCTTCACCAACAAAGCCGCCAAGGAAATGATGGGGCGCGTCAGCGATTTGCTGGGCGGCGAACTCTCCGCCCTTTGGGGCGGCACCTTCCATGCCATCGGCAACCGCCTGCTCCGCCGCCACGCCGCCCTGCTCGGCTACCAGCCCGGCTTTTCCATCCTGGACCGCGACGACGCCGAGGCCTTGATCCAAACCTGCCGCAAGGAACTGGACATTGACCTGACAGCCACGCGCTTCCCCAAGGCCGCCGTCCTGGCGGATATTTTTTCCCTCGCGGTCAACAAGCAGCAGCCCCTGGCCGGGTTGCTCGAGGCCCAATTCAAATACTTCGCCCCGCTCACCGGCGAGATCAGCGCCTTGCAGCAGAGCTACGCCGCCCGCAAATTCGCCGCCAATTCCATGGACTTTGACGATCTCCTGGCGCTCTGGCTCAAACTGCTGCAGGAACATCCCGAAGTCCGCCAAGAGCAACAGCGGCGTTTCCAATTCATCCTGGTGGACGAATATCAGGACACCAACAAACTCCAGGGCGCCCTGATTGATCTGCTGGCCGCGGCCCACCACAATGTCATGGCCGTCGGCGACGACTGCCAGAGCATCTACTCCTGGCGCGGCGCCCATTTCCTGAACATTTTGAAATTCCCCGACCGCCATCCCGGCGCGAGAATCTTCCGCATCGAAACCAACTACCGGAGCACCCCGGAAATACTGCGGCTGGCCAACGCCGCCATCGCCGCCAACCTCCGGCAATTCCCCAAGGAATTGGCCGCCGCCCGCGCCGGCGGCGTCAAGCCCATCGTCGTCACTTGCGGCGACAGCAACCAGCAGGCCGCCTTTGTCGCCCAGCGCGTCCTGCAATTGCGCGAGGAAGGCATCCCTCTGAAAAAAATGGCCGTCCTGTATCGCGCCCATTTCCACGCCCTGGAATTGCAGTTTGAACTGACCCGCCGCAACATTCCTTTCTCCATCACCAGCGGCCTCCGTTTCTTCGAGCAGGCCCACATCAAGGATGTCACCGCCTGGCTCAAATTCATCACCAATCCCCGCGACGAGCCGGCCTTCAAACGCATGGTCCTCACCTTGCCCGGCATCGGCGCCAGGGGCGAGAAAACCGCCGTGCCCTGGGCGCAATTCACCGCCACCATCGCCCAGTTGGAAGAACCGGAAACCCGCCCCAGCGCCTCGCGCATGATCCATCTGGTGCTGGACGCCGGTTACGAAGATTATTTGAAGGCCGAGTACACCAATTTCCAGGCCCGTTTGAGCGATCTGGAGCAAATGGCCGCCACCAGCCTGCAATTCGCCTCTGTGGAGGATTTCCTCACCCAACTCGCCCTGCAAAGCGGCCTCGAAGCCGAGGACAACCTGCCGGCGCGGGCGGACGAGGACCCGATCCGGCTTTCCACCATCCACCAGGCCAAGGGGCTGGAATTCGAGGTGGTCTTCGTCATCATGCTCTGCGAGGGGGCCTTCCCGTCCGCCCGCTCCATCGAGGCCTTGGACGGCGAGGAAGAAGAGCGCCGCCTCTTGTACGTGGCGGTGACGCGGGCGCGCAGTCATTTATACTTGACATACCCCCTCCTCCGCCTCACCAGCAACCGCGACGATTTGTCGCAAAAACCGTCCCGTTTCCTCGCCGAAATCCCCCGCGGCCTCGTCGAAGAATGGAACCTGAAAACCCCGGGCGGCTATTGAAGCGGCCCAAGGTGGCAATTCCCAATCCGCAACCCTTCCGACCCTCGCCCGCGGGAGCGGGAGAGGGCGGCGAAGCCGGGTGAGGGCGCGCAGGCTCGCGTTCCAGAATCCGCCATCCGCAATCCACAATCCGCAACCCTTCC
>JBEKUQ010000171.1:0-5766 GCA_049514835.1 Verrucomicrobiota bacterium
CCATCACCACTTCCGCCGGGCGGGAGGAGGCGGTCACGGGATTGCTGGAGGAGATGTTTGAAATCTCTGCCGCGGTTTATCAGGACGTCCTCACCGGGAAGCGGACGGTCACCATTTACCCATCCTGCCTGCGGCCGACGCCTGCGCAGGCGCGGGCCGGGCTGAATCGGGCGTTGCGGAAGCTGTGGCCGGGCCGGACCGGCCTTGTCATTAAGAAATTGCCGCGGGAGAATTGGGCGGAGTCGTGGAAGCGGCATTTCCAGGCGATGGAAATTGGCGGCGCGCTGCTCATCAAGCCGGGCTGGAGCCGGCGGCGGGCGCGTCCGGGCCAGCGGGTGGTCCAGTTGGACCCAGGGCTGAGTTTTGGGACGGGCCATCACGCCACCACTTGTTTTTGCCTTGAACAATTGGCCGCCTGCCGGCGCCGCGGCGCGGGGCAGTCGTTTTTGGACATCGGCACCGGAACGGGCATTCTCGCCATCGCGGCGGCCAAACTCGGTTATGCGCCCGTCGAGGCCTTTGATTTGGATCCGGATGCCATCCGGGTGAGCCGCGCCAACGCGCGCCGCAACCGGGTGGAGGACCGGGTGCGTCCGCGCCGAGGGGATTTGAGGCGGCTGGCCGCGCGCAGCGCAAGGAGATGGGACGTGATCTGCGCGAATCTGACGGCGGAATTGCTGGCGGGCCAGGCGGAAAAAATCCGGGCGCGGCTGCAACCCGGGGGGCAGCTCATCGTGGCGGGGATGCTGCGAAGCGAATTTTGCGAAATTCGCGACAAGTTTTTCAGTTTTGGGTTGACATTGGCGGAAAATGAGGTAAAAGAAGAGTGGCATTCGGGACGATTTGAACTTCCCGCATGAATGAGCAGAAACTGAGCAGACACGCAGTGAAGTGGAGCGGGTAAAGGGCAGGGCGCTGTTTTATTTTGGCCAGAATGAAGAGAGCATCGGCTGTTGGCAGCAACAGCGATGTGGTCAAAAAAAAAACGCCGTATGACAAAAACGCTGGACTTGATTCACGAAGCCATTCGCAACACCAAACACGCCTTCCGGCAGACCGATCAAAGACCGGCCAAGGCCCAAAAACACCGGTACGAACGCCGCAAAGTAAAGGAGATCATCCGGCTGAACGACTGGACCACGGAACCTGAATTTTGACACGCACGCGTCCGCCAGCACGGGGGGTGGAAGCTCCCCGCGCGGGCGGATTTTCTTTTTGAGGCGGCGCCGGTTGCGGCGCCAAGGGGCGCCGAAGGGGATTTCGGGGCAGACCGTTCCCGCCTTGGCGGCGGGGGGAGGATTTGCCTTCAACCCAAATCTTCATTCACATTTTGGACTTTGCACTTTGACGGATGAACTTTAGCGTGGCGGGGTGATTTCTGAGAAACCATGGAGCGCCGATGCCGCCCTGCGCCTGGGGCTGGGCATTATCATGACGGTGTGTTTCGGCCTGTGTTTGGCGAATTTGTTGAAGGGCGAATTCGCGCGGATGGGGGTGACGAGCCTTGTCATTGAGGGCGGAGTGCTTGGGTGTATTTGTTTTTTCCTGCGGGAAGCGCGCGTTTCGTGGAAGGAGGCTTTTGGCCTGGAAACACCCCAGCGGGCCAAAGCGGCGGCCTGGGGAGCGGCGGCGGCGTTGTTGTTCCTGCCGGTGGCGTGGGAAATGCAGGGTTGGCTGGGGCACTTGATCAAACTGGCCACGCATGCGGAGGCCGAGCCGCAGGAGTTGGTGAGAGTTTTGCAGCGCGCGGAATTTCCCTGGGGCGAACAGGCCTTCATGGGAGTGCTGGCGGTTTTGATCGCGCCGGTGGCGGAGGAAATGTTGTTTCGCGGGATCCTCTACCCGACGATCAAACAGAATGGCTTTCCGCGCGCGGCCTGGTGGGTGACGTCGCTGCTTTTCGCCGGAGCGCATTTCAACTGGCTCTCGTTTCTGCCGCTGACGGTTTTCTCGATGGTGCTGATTTATCTTTATGAAAAGACGGGGAGCCTGTGGGCTTGCATGGCGGCGCACAGCGTGTTCAACCTGGCCAATTTTGTTTTTCTAGTGCTCTCGTCGGGGAACCATCCGATCCTGCCGATCCGATGAACGAATTTGAACTCATTGCCCGTTTGAGCGCCACGCTGCCAACCAACGCCGGGGTGATCGCGGGCGCGGGCGACGATTGCGCGGTGCTGGATTCCGGCCAGGCGGGACGCGCGCTGCTGTTGAAGACGGACGCGGTGGTGGAAGGCATCCATTTTTTATCCTCAGCGGAGCCGGAAAAGATCGGCCACAAGGCGCTGGGGCGGTGTCTGAGCGACATAGCGGCGATGGGGGGGCGCGCGCTGGCGGCGGTGGTGACGCTGGCGCTGCCAAAGAACTTTGATCCGGCGGTCATCCAAAGGATTTACGACGGCATGAACGCGCTGGCCCGGCGCCACGGGGTGGCGATGGTCGGCGGGGAAACGACGTCCAACCCGGAGCGGCTGCTGATTTCGGTGGCGCTGCTGGGCGAGGTGGCGCGGGACAAATGCGTGCTGCGATCTGGGGCGAAGGACGGGGACGCGCTGTTGGTCACGGGGGAGCTGGGCGGGTCGCTCGCGGGAAAGCATTTGGAATTCGAGCCGCGGCTGGAGGAAGGACGCTGGCTGGCGGAGCATTTTGCCATTCATGCGATGATTGATTTGAGCGATGGATTGGCGGGTGACTTGCGGCATTTGATGGAACGCAGCCAGGTGGGAGCGGAATTGCTGGCGCGCAGCATCCCGATCAGCCGGGCCGCGCGGCTGGGGGCCGGAACGGGGACTTCGGCCAAAGCGCCGCTGACGGCGGCGTTGACTGACGGAGAGGATTATGAATTGATGTTGACCGTGGCCGGCCGGGACGCTGTGCCGCTGGCGGACGCGTGGCGCCAGCAATTTCCCAAAGTCCGCCTGAGCTGCATCGGCAAAATGACGGCCGCGCCCGGCTTGAAATTGCTCGACGAAAAGGGCGCGCATTCTCTGGAGGAAGATGGTTACGTTCATTTCGCATAGTCCGTCGGAGACGGAAGAGCTGGGCGAAGGCTGGGGCCGCGAGTGCGGGCGCGGCTGGATCATCGGCTTGAGCGGGGAGCTGGGCGCGGGGAAGACGCAGTTGGTCAAGGGGCTGGCGCGCGGCCTGAAGGCGGGCGGGCGGGTGACTTCGCCGACTTACGCGCTGGTGCATGAATATCCGGGCGGGCGGCTGCCGTTTTTTCATGTTGACCTTTATCGTCTGGAGACGCGGGAACAAATCAGGGCCGCCGGCCTGGGGGAGTATCTGTGGCGGAGGGACGGCGTGACGGCGGTGGAATGGGTGGAACGCTGGCTGGAAGGGAACGACGCGACGCGCGGCGGGCCGGGCCGGTTTCGCCGCGCGCGACTGAAAATCCTGGGCGAAACGGAGCGGGAGATTTGCTATGAAGATATTGGCGGTTGAATTTTCCTCCGCGCAACGGAGCGCGGCGGTTTGGGAAAGCGGGGGAGAGCAAATGCAGAATGCAGAATGCAGAATGCAGAATCAGGCCACACGGCCGGTCCTGCTGGGCAGCGCGATGGAGCCGCCGGAGCGCAGGGCGGACAAGGCGGCAGGCGCGGGAGAGCATCCGCAGTTCCCGGAGCGCCGAGGCCTCGGGCTGGTGGAGCAGGCGCTGGCGGAGGCGAATTGCGGGCGGGAGGAGATCGGCGCGGTGGCGGTGGGGCTGGGGCCGGGATCGTACACGGGGATTCGCGGGGCGATCGCGCTGGCGCAGGGGTGGGAGCTGGGGCGGGGCGTGGCGTTGCTGGGGGTGAGCAGCGTGGAATGCCTGGCGGCGCAGGCGGAGGCGGAGGGCCGGCGCGGGGCGGTGAATATTATAGTTGACGCGCAGCGGAACGAGTTTTACCTGGCGCGGTATGAAATTGGGGAAGGCGGGCGGCGGGAAACGGAGGCGCTGCGGCTGGCGACGATGGCGGAGGTGCAGGCGCTGGCCGGGGCGGGGCAGGCCCTGCTTGGCCCGGAGATCCGGCAGTGGTTTGGCGGCGGGACGGACATGTATGCGGGGGCCGTGATGGTGGGCCGGCTGGCCTGCGGGCGGCGTGATTTTGTCCCCGGGGAGAAATTGGAGCCGATATACCTGCGGGAGACGGCGTTCAAAAAGGCGCCGCCGCCGCGGGGGGGGATATGAGGGGATTGCGGATTGGGGCTTGCGGACGGCGGAATTTAAGAACGCGAGCCTGCGCGCCCTCATCCGCCTTCGCTCCGCTACGGCGCGACAAGCCCGGCTGCGCCACCCTCTGCCGCTCCCGCGGGCGAGGGGAGGAAGGATGGCGGAGGGGGCGGGATGCATTGAGGGGGGATTCAGATTAAGATCAGGATTAAGATCAAGAGTTGTGGCTATTGCATGAAGACAAAATCGGTTGGAATCATTTTTTTGACGGTGCTGATTGACCTGGTCGGGTTTGGACTGATCCTGCCCCTGATCCCGCTTTACGGGCAGAGCTTCGGCGCCAGCGGCATGGTCAACGGGGTGATCATGGCCTCGTATTCGCTGATGCAGTTTCTGTTTGCGCCGGTGTGGGGGCGGCTGTCGGACCGGATCGGACGGCGGCCGGTTTTGCTGACGAGCACGACGTGCGCCTGCCTGTCGTATGTAATTTTTGCCCTCGGCTCCGGGGTGAAGGACAATCCGAAGCTGGCGCTGGGGATCATCCTGGCGTCGCGAATTTTCGCGGGCATCTGCGGGGCGAACATCACGGTGGCGCAGGCTTACATCGCGGACATCACGCCGCCGGAGCAAAGATCGGCGCGGATGGGGCTGGTGGGAATGGCTTTTGGGCTGGGTTTTATCCTGGGACCGGTTTTGGGGGCGTGGAGCGCGCTGAACTACGGGGTGACGGCGCCGGGCTGGACGGCGGCGAGCCTGTGCGCGGTGAATTTTATCTGGGCGTACTGGCGGCTGGCGGAGAGCTGGCAGCCGAGCGCGCATTACACGACGCAACGCCCGCACCTGGACCAATGGATGCACACTTTGGGCACGCCGCGGCTGAATTTGTTGATCGGCATTTTTTTTCTGGCGACGTTTTGTTTCAGCAGTTTTGAGAGCACGGTCGGGCTGCTGGTGGAGAAGAATTTCAAAATTGCGGCGGCGAGCGTGAACCCGACGGCGGAGGAGCAACTGCGGTCGGTGCTGGGCAAGGTGGGATGGCTGATCGCGTATTGCGGATTGATCGGAGCGGTGGTGCAGGGGGGCCTGATGCGGCGGCTGGTCAAGGCGATGGGCGAACCGAAATTGATCGCGGGGAGCTTGTTGATCGCGGCGGTGGGCATCGCGGTGCTGCCTTACTTGACGGCCTGGGGATGGCTGCTGCTCGGGCTGGGGGTCTTTTCCATCGGCTCGAGCATGACGCGGCCGCCGGTCTTCGGAATGATTTCGCTGATGACGGGGGCGCACGAGCAAGGGAGCGTGCTGGGAGTGGCGCAGGGGGTGGGGAGCCTGGCGCGGATTGTCGGGCCGATTTTTGCGCTGAGCCTGTTCAAGACGGATCCGCGGATTCCGTATTTGATCTGCGCGGTGCTTTGTTTTGCGACGGGCTGCCTGGCGACGTTCTACTTGACGCTGCCCAACTCCGGCGGGGCGGGGGAAAAGGCAAAATGATGAATTATAAATGATAAATGATGAATGAAGAATGATGGCGGAGGGGGGAGGCGCAGCGGCGGCGGCGGGGGCGGTTTGGAGATTCCGAGTCATGAAAAAAACTCATTTTTTGCCTTCATTTGGTTTCA
>JBEKUQ010000172.1:0-5755 GCA_049514835.1 Verrucomicrobiota bacterium
GTTGCGCCGGGCGCAATCCCGGCATTGACAGGAAAGGGCAGGGGAGTAGTCTGGCTGCCATCCAATTAATCTAATTTTATGAAATTAAAAGAACTAAGTCTTTGGACGGTCGGAACGGCGGCCTTGCTGGCGATGACAGCGGGCCGGCCGGCGGCGGCGGCCGAGGAACCAAAGCCCAACACCCTCACGGCGGAGGAAAAGGCGGCGGGCTGGCTGCTGCTGTTTAACGGCACCAACCTGGACGGCTGGCATAATTATCACAGCCCGCGACTGCGCCCCGGCTGGATGGTCAAGGATGGCGCGATGGGTTTCTTGGATCCGAGCCAGGCGGGCGACATCGTGACCAGCGATCAGTTTTCGTGGTTTGAGTTGCAGCTTGATTACAAGGTCGCGCCGGATTGCAACAGCGGGATCATGTATCATGTGACGGACACCGGCCCGGCCATTTGGTCCACCGGCCCGGAGGTTCAACTGGAGGACAACGTGGGCGCGGCCGATCCGGTCCGCAGCGGCTGGCTTTACGCGCTGTATGTGCCGCCGATAGACCCCAAAACCGGCAAGGCGCTGGACGCGACCAAGCCGGTGGGGGAATGGAACCACGTGCGCCTGCTCATCTCGCCCGAGAAGTGCGAACACGACATCAACGGGGTGAAGTATTTCGAGTACGTCCTGCACAGCGAGGATTTCAACGCCCGCGTGGCCAAAAGCAAATTCAGCAGCATGCCCAATTTTGCCAAATCGGATGTCGGCTACATCGGGCTGCAAGGGGACCACCCTGGCTCCATCTTTTTCCGCAACATCAAGATCCGGCCCATCGTGGCCAAATAGTTTGGGAGGAATATGAAACGGCGCTACAGGCCGGCCGCGAGCTGCATCCTCGCCGGCTGGCTGATCGTGTCCGGCCCGAACGCGGCGCAGGGCGCGCCGGCGGCGCCGAGGAAAGTGGCCGCGGTGGAGGGGATCACCGAGTATCAACTGGACAACGGGCTGCGGGTGTTGTTGTTTCCCGACCCGTCGCAAACCAAGGTGACGGTGAACATGACGGCGCTGGTCGGCTCGCGCCAGGAGGGTTACGGGGAAACGGGGATGGCGCATTTGCTGGAGCACATGCTGTTCAAAGGCACGCCTTCGCGTCCGTTCATCCCCAAGGAACTGCAGGAACACGGGGCGACCTTCAACGGGAGCACGACGAGCGACCGGGTGAATTATTATGAGACGCTGGCGGACAGCGGCACCAACCTGGAGTTTGCCATTGCGCTGGAGGCCGACCGGATGGTCAACAGCACGATCAAAAAGGAAGACCTGGATTCGGAGATGACGGTGGTGCGGAACGAATTTGAGCGCGGCGAGAATTCGCCGCAGGGAGTGCTGATGGAACGCATCCAGGAAGTGGCCTACGACTGGCACAATTACGGCAAACCAACCATCGGCAACCGCACCGACATCGAGCGGGTGCCGGTGGAGAATCTGCGGGCGTTTTACCGGAAGTATTACCAGCCGGACAACATCGTGCTGGTGCTGGCCGGCAAATTTGAGGAAAGCAAGGGTTTGGAACTGGTGCAGAAGTATTTTGGGCCGATCCCGCGCCCGGCGCGCAAGCTGGACACGACCTGGACGGAGGAATCGCCGCAGGACGGGGAGCGGTTGGTGACGTTGCGGCGGGTCGGCGAACTGGCCGTGGTGGGGGTGGCGTATCACGTTCCGGCCGGCCCGCACGAGGATTCGGCGGCGCTGGAGGTGCTGGCCAACATTCTGAGCAGCCAGCCTTCCGGCCGGTTGTACAAGGCGCTGGAGGAAACGAAAATGGCTTCCGGCGCCTCGGCTTCCGCGCGGGCGGACCATGACCCGGGGCGGATGATGATGTCCGCCCAGGTGACGCGCGACAGTTCGCCCGAGGAAGTCCGCGCCATCCTGCTGGCGACGGTCGAAGGGATTGGGGCCGGCGGCGTCACCGCCGAGGAGGTCAACCGCGCCCGGCAACAGATTCTCAGAGCGCGCGAGCGGGCGGCGACGGACACCACGCGGATCGGCGTCGCTCTGAGCACCTGGATCGCGCAAGGCGACTGGCGGCTTTACTTTCTCAACCGCGACCGGGTGGAAAAGGTGACGCCGGAAGCGGTGCAGGCGGCGGCGGCGCATTATCTGCAACGCAACAATCGCACGGTCGGGCTGTTTATTCCGACCGACAAAGCCGAACGGGTGGCCATCCCGGCCACGCCGGATTTGGCGGCATTGGTGGCGGATTACAAATGCCGTGCGCCCATCGCCGAGGGCGAGTTTTTTGAAGCCACACCGGCCAATGTCGAGGCGCGCGTGCAGCGGCAGGAATTGCCCGAAGGCATCAAAGTGACGCTGTTGCCAAAAAAGACGCGCGGTTCGGAGTCGCATCTCACCCTCCTGCTTCATTTTGGCAACGAAGACAATCTGAAGGGATTCCAGACGGCGGGCGAATTTCTGCCGCGGCTCATGCAGCGGGAAACCAAGCAGTTGGATCAACAACATTTGCGGGACAAGCTGGACGAGCTGGGGGCGACGCTCAACGGCGGGGGGAGCCTGGGCGAAGTAAGTTTTTCCATTCAAGCCAAACACGACACGCTGCCGGCGGCGCTGGAGATTCTGCGCCAGGTTTTGCGCGAACCGGCGCTGCCGGCCGATCAATTTGAGGTGCTCAAACGCCAGCAACTGTCTTCCTTGCAACGCTCCCGCACCGAGCCGGACGCGCTGGCGGCGCGCGCGTTGAGCCGCGAGCTTCATCCGTATCCCAAGGATGACGTCCGTTATGTTCCGACGATTGACGAAGAGATTGACCGGGTGAAGAACACCACTTGCGAACAAGTCGCCCAGGTTTATCGCGACTACCTGGGTTCCCGAGCGGGCGAACTGACGATCGTGGGCGATTTCGATGCCAACGCCTGTTTGCCGGTTCTCAAGACGGCGCTGGCCGGCTGGACGGCCGCCAAACCCTTTGCGCGCATTGCTTCGCCCGTCACCGTGGACGTGCCCGGCGCGCAACACACCATCAACACGCCGGACAAGGCCAACGCCACCTATACGGCGGGCCTGGAGTTTGCCATGAACGACGAGGATGCCGAATACCCGGCGCTGGTGATGGGGGATTACATTCTCGGAGGCGGCACGCTTTCCTCCCGGCTGGGGGTGCGCATCCGGCAGAAAGACGGACTTTCTTACGGAGTCACGTCGAGATTCTCCGCCTCGGCCCTGGACCGCCGGGCCAGTTTTGGCATCACGGCGATCTGCAATCCAAAGAACATTGACCGCCTTGGCCAGGACGTGCAGGAGGAACTGGCGCGTCTGCTCCGCGAGGGCGTGACGCAGGAGGAATTGGACAACGCGCGCCAGGGGTATTTGCAGGCGCGAAAAGTCGCCCGCTCGACGGACGCCGCGCTGGCCGGCCTGCTCTCCAACCAGCGCTATCAGGGCCGGACCATGGCGCACGAAGCGGAGCTGGAAAAGAAGATCGAAGCCCTGACGCCCGGACAAATTGCGGCGGCGCTGCGGAAGCACATTGATCCAAAGAAACTGGTGATTTTCACCGCCGGCGATTTCGAGACCAAGGCCGCTGAGAAAGGGAATTAGAATGCAGACGTGAATGCGGAGGCGACAGCCCGGCCAGAGAAAGGAGCCCACTTCACACATCCACACTGACCGGTTCGCGGATACAGCGGGGATCCCGCTCGTGTTCGCGGGCCAGTTCGCGGTTTGTCTCCAAAATCAAGGCCAGCGCCTCTTTCAAGTTGGCGCGCGCCTCCGCGAGGGTGGCGCCCTGGGTGTTGACTCCAGGAACTTCCTCCACGTAAGCCGCCCACCACTTGCCGCACTTTCGATAAACCGCTGTGAACATATTTCAATGGTAAAGCCAAAACCCGACATCAGCAAGCCGCAATGGGTTCTTTGGGCAAGGGGTTCGGAAAGAAATCACTGTTCCAAAAGGCGGCTGGTCTCCTGGTAGTTGCTCGATTGGCCCCGAGACAACAAGGCGCCTTCGTTGGTCTGGCCCGGCGCGGCGCAGGGCAGGCGGCCAGCCCGGGCAAGACGCACATCAAAGCGGCTCCTTTCATTCATCGGCCTCCGCGGCGCTTGGCTTATTCCAGCGGTTTGCGCGGCAGCTTTTGATCCATCATCGCCGCGTCATAAACAAAGGCCGCCAGGACCGTGGCCGCTTGTTTGAGATCCTCTTCCGAGATGCGGTCGAAGACGTCCGCACTGGTGTGATGAGTGTGGGTGAAGTAATCTATCGGATCCTGTAAGAATTGGAAGCCAGGCAGACCAATGCTGTCAAATGAAACGTGGTCGGTGGACCCGGTGCGCGACATGGTGAGCGTCTCCGCGCCCATGCTGCGGAACGGCTCCAGCCAGCGCCGGAAAATGGGGCGGACGGCCTCGTTTTGTTCCATAAAAATGCCGCGGATTTTCCCGCCGCCGTTGTCCAGGTTGAAGTAGGCGGAGAGTTTGTCGTATTCGGGGCCTGGAGTAAAAGCTCGCCGGGCGGGCGGGTTGGTGGCAGTTGCCGCCATTTCGGGCACGGCATTGGTTGACCCCTGATTCGCGCCGGCTTGACCGCCGCGTCCGCCGCGCCCGCCGCGCCCGCCGGCGCCGCCCGCGCCCGCGCTCCTGGCGGGTGAGTTGATCGAGGCTACGTTTCCAACCATGGGCTCAGCTTGGGCCGGCACGATGTTGGTGGTGGCGGCCAACTCGTTCGTGGCGGTGGCTCCGGGCGCGCCCGGTCCGCCCCTCCCGCCGGGTGCTCCACGGCCGCCGCGCAAGCCGCCGCGTCCGCCGCGTCCCGCATTTGAACCAAAATGCTGGGTCACATAAGCCCTGGAGCCAAGGAGGCCTTCTTCTTCCCCGGTCCAAAGGGCGATGCGGATGGTGCGGCGCGGATGCAAGCCGGCCGCCTGGATGATGCGAACCGCCTCCATGCAGGCGGCGGCACCAACGCCATTATCGGTGGCGCCCGTTCCCGCGGGCCACGAGTCCATGTGTCCGCCCAGCATGACGATTTCGTCTTTTAAGTCGGTGCCGGGAATCTCGGCGATGGTATTGTAGGCCATCACGTCGTCATCGTAATACTTGACCTCCAGGTCAATCTGCAACTTCACTTTTTCACCCGCCTGGATCATGCGGACGATCCGATTGTAGCTCTCCACCGCGACGGCGATTTGAGGCGGCATGGCCGGGGCGTTGGTGGCGTACGCGCTGCCTCCTCCCCGGCCGCCAACTCCGCCGCCGCCCGCATTGGTGCCCGTCGGGACGGAGGCGCTCTGCACCAGAACCGTCCCGTTGTCGAACTGGGAACTGGTGCTGAGCACCACCCCGACCTTTTCCGCAGTCAAGAAGGAGAGCAATCGTCCTGGGGTAATTCGGTTTGCTCCGAGCTGCGAAGCCGCTCCGCCCCGGCGGCCTCCGCCGCCTCGGGACTGGATCATGCCAAAGAACCCCAAGTCGTCCACGCTGTTCGCGGCCCCGATCAGGTTGCTGTCCGCCAAGCGCACGGCCAAGGGCTGGAAGGGTTCGGGGAGGTTGGTGCGCATGGGGCTGATCAGGACCATGGCGCCATCCAATTTCCCCTTGTATGGCTCTAAATTGGTGGTAACTGCCAGATCAATGAAGACCGCATCGCCCACCATCGGCTTGGTATATCCGGGCGACCAGGCCAGTGGATAGGCAATAATGGGAAAGTCCTGCGGCTCAATGACTTGGGCGGAAAACCGCTTTACCTCCCAGCCCCGTCCGA
>JBEKUQ010000173.1:0-5754 GCA_049514835.1 Verrucomicrobiota bacterium
GCAGGTCGGCGGCGAGGGCGCTCTGCACGTTGCCGTTGAGGGTGAAATCGCCCGACCACGGCGGGCCATAGGAGCCGCCCCAGAGGCCCTGGAGATTGGGGAACAGCTCGCCGCTGCTGGAAATGACGGCGTAGCGCCCGGCGTCGAATTCCTTTTCCAGCAAGGCCGCCGGGGGCCGGCCGGTGCTTGCCCGGGCGATCAGTTCCTCCGAAGTCAAGGCGCGGTCCGGGCCGCCGCCCAAATCCAGGCGCATGCGGTTAAAGATCTGGCCGTGAATTTTGGCGTGGCGGCGGAGAAGGGAATTGAAATCAGGGGACATTTTTGCCAAATCCTTTTTCTGCGAGGGAATATCCGACGTGGAAAAATCGTAGAGCAGCGCAACGCGCGCCAGGACCAGCACTTCGTCCGCACCCCGCACCACGATCCTATCCCCCATAACGGCGGCCTCTCCTCCTTTGTTGAGGACCCGCGCCACGCCTTCGCAGCCCTGCAAACTGCCGGGCCAACGCCGTTTGAAGTGGGAGCGATAGGTCAGCCAGCCGGGTTCGGCGGCACTGGACGTCTGGGCCATGCCATCGCGGAAACTCTGTTCCTCGCTCCAGCCGCCTTGGCCGCCGGCCGGATGGGTTGCCAGCCGCAGAGCACAGTCCACAGCGCCGGGTTTGGAGCCGCGGATGGACAGCACGACGTCGTCGTCCGGGCGCGAGACGAAAAGCTGCCGTTGGAATTGGCCGCGGGCATCGCTCCACTCCACTGCCGCGACGCCGGTGGCGAAGTCCACCGAGCGGCGATAGTTCTGCACCGGCCCGTTGGACGCCATTTCGATGAGGAGATCGAAGGCGGGAACGAACGGATCGGTCCAGCGCTTGGCGCCGAAACCTTCCTGATGAGACAAATCCACCACCAAATCGGCGGCGCGCTGATATTGTCCCTCGGCGAGCAATTGCCGGATTTCCTTGAGATGACTGGCCGTGTCCACCGGCGGCAGCGGTTGATTCAAGGGCATGAACAAGCGGGCGTGGTTGAGCACGATGGTTTCGTCCAGCGGCGCGCCATAGACGAGAGCGCCCAGTTTTCCATTGCCACTGATGAGGGCGTTCTCCCAGGTCTGCGCGGGCCGGGCACTGACGAAGCCGCGCTCCGGCACGGCAGCCACTGGCGGCGGATTGGCGTGAATCGCCATTGGCATAATGGCAGCGAGGAAGAGGAGGGGCGTTGTGTTCATATCAATTAATAATTGGAGTGCGGCGGCTTGCCGCGGCTTGCGAAAGCGGGAGCAAGCTCCCGCACTCCAAAACCGGTTGTCTTGCCGATGATCATAAGGGTTCGTTTTGTGGCCTGCAACAGCGGCGGCGGACCGGCCAGGCAAAGCGAATTCTCGCGCTCATCGCATCCGGTCTTCTTCCATTAGCTGTTTGGACTCCGGGTCGGACTGCTGCCATTTTTGGATGAGGGGCATTTGTTGGTTGACTTCCTCGAGGAGGGCGCGGGCCTGGGCGGGGGAGCGGGCCACCTTGGGACGGAGGAAGACGAGAAGTTCGGTGCGTTTGCCGGATTTGTCGCGTTTGCTGAAGACGTATTTCAAGATGGGGATGCTGCCGAGAATGGGGGTTTTATAGACGGTATCGCTGAGTTGCCGCTGAATGATGCCGCCCAGGACGAGGGTCTCGCCGGCGTGGGCGGTGAGTTCGGTGCGGAACTGGGCGGAGTCAATCACCACCGAGTTCTGGATTTGCTGGGCGTCCACGGTGGAGGATTCGGTGCGGATGCGCAGGGCGATGTCGCCGTTCTCGTTGATGTGGGGTTCGACTTCGATGATCACCCCGACATTCCGGTAGGAGATGCTGGTGGAATTCCCCCCGGTGGCGGGGTTGAGCGTGCCGGTTTGGATGGGAACGGCCTGGCCGACGAAGAGCTTGCCCATGTCGTTGTCGGCAATGGTGAGCTGCGGCTCGGAAATGACGGTGGCGTCGGCTTTCTGCTGGAGGAACTGGATGAGGAAATCCATGCTCATGGTGTTTTCCAGCACCCCGGAGCGCAGACTGCTGAGGGCCTGGGCGACGGAGGCGGTCGAGCCGGCATTGACAGGGTTGTTGACGGTGGTGTTGTTGCCAAAACCCTTGACGTAGGTGCCGCCGGCGTGGGGCCGGAGGGAGTTTTGGAGGTCGTTCCCGGAGAAAACCTGGCTGCCGTCGGGGGAGAAGCGGACGCCGATTTGGTCCAGATAATTGGCGGAAACCTGGACGAGGCGGGCTTCAATCAAGACCTGGGCGGGAGGAACGTCCATGTCCTCGATCATCTTGCTGACCTGGGCGAAGAGGTGGACGTTGGCGGTGACGAGGACCGAACTGCTGGCTTCGTCGGGGACGACGCGCACGCGTCCGACCAGATCGCTGACGGGGCGCTCGGCGGTTCGGTCGGAAGAGCCGTTGCGCCCGGTGTTGTCGGGCGGACCGCCGAGCCAGGAGTAATAAGGTTCCTCCTTGACGACCTGTTCGAGAGAGAAGTCGTCGGCGGCGGGGACATTCTGCTGCTGCTGCTGTTGGGGCGGGGGCTGGTTGGGGTTGTTCGGATTCTGCTGGTTGGCGGGACGGAGGGCCTGGGAACCGTTTTTGGCAAAGAGGATGTTGATGCGGTTGGCGATTTTTTGGGCATTGCCGAAATTGAGCTTGATATGGAAGGTGGTGTCGCCGGCCGCGGACGGCTTGTCCAGTTGCTTGACAACAGCGATGACGGCGTCGAGGTTCTCCTGGGAGTTGGCGGTGATGATGAGGCAGTTGGAGGCGGCCTCGCTGGTGATGCGGACCTTGCCATAGAGGCGGCCCACGTCACGGTCCACCTGGGGCTGGGGGTTGTAATAATCGTCGTAATAGGAGCGCTGGGTGGTTTTCCTGAGAAACAGCTCGTTGAGAACGTCCTCGATGTCGCCGGCGCTGACGTTTTCGAGGGGGACAATTTTAGGGGCGAGGCTGTTGTCGGCGATGGGTTCATCGAGGGCGGCGATGGTCCTGGCGATGCCGTCCATGGCGGCGGGGGGAGCCTGGACGAGGATGGCGTTGCGGCGGCGATCGGCCACGATGCGGGCCTTTTTGGCGTCGGCGGGGTTGGGGTTGCCGCCGTAGTAGAAGATGCGGTAGGGGTTGTCGCTTTCCGGCTCCTTGCCCAGGTCCTGCAATTGTTTGGCGACGTCCTGGGCGTCGGCATTTGTCAATAAGAATGTTTTCATGACTTTTTCCTGGGCGTCGGAGGTGTCGAGCGAGGCGACGAATTGGGCGATTTCCTTGAAGTTGGCGGCGCTGGAAAGAACCATGAGCGAGTTGGCGGTGTCGCTGGCGGAGACTTCGATGATTTCCTTGGACTGCTTGCCGGTGAGCTTTTGATAGAGGGGCTGGATTTCCTTGGCCAGTTCCGCCGCGTTGACGTTTTTCAAGAGGATGGCGCGGATGATGACGTCGTCGTTTTTTTCCACGTCGAGGGCGGCGATGAGGGAGGAGGCGGCGGCGAGATTGTCGTTGTAGTCGGTGACGATCATGAGATTGGCGCGGTCATCGGTGACGACGACGGCCTCCTTGGAAAGGACGCTCTTGACTTTGTCGGTGAGATCGACGGCTGGGAGGTGCTGGAGGGGAAAGACCTTGACGAGGCGCTCGCGGCCGCCGGGAACGGATTTCTCGGCCGCGCCCATCAGTTCGGGGGTGAGATTCATTTTGGTCTCCTGGTCGGCCGGGACGATGAGGATGGAGTTGGGGGTTTCGATGGCGGTGAAGCCTTCCATGCCCAGGGCGCGATAGACCATGGTGACGGCTTCCTGGCGGGTGACTTTTTTAGTGCTGACAATGGTGACCTGGCAATGGGCGGAAGGATGCTTGACGACGCTCTTGCCGGTGTTGTCGGCCAGCCACTGGAGCACCTGTTCAATTTGCATGTTCTGAAAACTGAGCGAGATCAAGTCGGTGGGCAATTTCTTCTCCTCGACCGGGGCGTTGGTCGAGGCGTCGGGCGCATTGGTGGAACCCGGCGCCGCAGGGGAATTGGTGGAAGCGGCTGCGCCGGCGGGCGGATTGGTGGAAGCGCCGCCGGTGGCGGGGGAATTGGTGTCCGCGGCGGCGGGCGACGCGGTATTGGGCGCGCCGGAGGAGGCGGGGGCTGGGTTGGCGACGGCCACAGCGGGGGCGGCGTTGGTGGCGGTGTCCTGCACGGCGCTTTGGGCGAAGAGCGAGGGCCAGGAGCGCCAAAGGAGGGTGGCGGCCAGGCCGAGCGCGAACAACCCGGCGGTGAACTTTAGTTTTTGGCACGGACTTTTTGATAATGGCATCATGGGGTCTCCTGTTTATTGGTCGAAAGGGACTGATTGGTGGAGGCATTGTTGGCTGGCGCGCGGCGGGTGGACGCCCTTTTCGCAGGCGCATTGGTGGAAGGCGCGTTAGTGGAGGGCTGGTTGGTGGAAGGCGCGTTGGTGGTTTTGGGCATAAGGCTCTCGCCGCCGATGCCGCCGAACAAGGTGAGTTCCTTTTTTTCGCCGTCTTGCTCGACGAGCACGCGGTTGACGCCGATGCGCAAGAGTTTGATGCCGCCGACGTCGCCGCCGACTTTGACCAGACCGGTCTGGCCGTTGGTGGCGCGGATGAAGGCCTCCTGGTCGGCAATGCCGATCAAGGTCATGGGCATGGGGCGGATGATGGGGCCGAACATTTCGCTGTTGATGATTTTATCCACGCGGGCCTGGACTTCGGGAGGCAGCTCGATTTTTTTCAGGCCGCGTCCGCCGCGTGCGCCGGGCATCCCGCCGCCCATCATCTGGGCGATTATTTCTGGGGGCATGGAGGCCATCATTTCGGGCGTCATGCCGGGCGGCAGGGCGGCCATGCCCTGGCGCGGGCCGGAATCGGGCGAACCACCGCGGCGCGGGCCGGGGCCGGCGTTGGTCTGGCCGGCGCCGCCCGGCGCGGTGGCGTTGGTTGATTTGGCCATGAGATTGGTGCCGGTGGGCGCGTTGGTCCCGCTGGCGGCAGTGGCGGCTTTGAGAGAATTTGTGCCGGTGGCGGCGTTGGTGTCTTTGAGAGAATTGGTTCCTTTGGGGGCGTTCGTGTCACTGGGCGCGTTCCTGGCCTTGACTGCATTGGTGCCAGTTGCCGCATTGGTGCCGGTTGTCGCATTGGCGCCTTTGACAGAATTCGTGTCCGTGGCGGTGTTGGTGCCGCTGGCGGCGTCGGGCAAGGCGGGCAGGGCCGGGATTTTCAGATGGGCGAGAGGGTCGCCGCGCAGGATGAGGCAGCCGAACTGCCAGGCGAGCAAGAGGGCCAGGCCCAGGCAAAGGATTTTCAGGGGGCGTTCGAAGCGGTCAAACATTGGGCTTCACCTCCTTCGGTTTCCAGGCGTCAAAATCGAGCACGACAATGGTCAGGCTCACCTTGAGGCCGTTGGGCAGGCGCGGGTCGGAGGTGAATTGAACGGTGTCAATAATAACGGGGAAGCCGATGTGGTCGAGGTTGTGGAGGAAAGCGAGGACCGCGACAATGGGGCCGTTGCCTTCAAATTGGATGGAGCCGGCCTCCTTGGCGGAAGGGCGGCCGGAGGTTTCGCGGATCGGCCCCACCACCACTTTCTCCGCCGCCGCCGCCTGCTGAATGGCGGCGCTGGCCTCGGCCACCACCGACGAGCGTCTGAGTTTGGCCGGATCCACGCGGAAGCGGCCCATCAGGTTGGTGATGGCGGCGGCCTTGTCCTCGTAGGGCTTGATGACGTCGCGGAGGT
>JBEKUQ010000174.1:0-5711 GCA_049514835.1 Verrucomicrobiota bacterium
ATGCGCCTTTTGTGGCCTTTGGTAATGAAGCTGAAAAACTCTTTCTCGTGCCTGTAATCATTGGTATTCTCATCAAAAAGTGTTACCCATGCGGTGAGCATGTGCCGAGTCTCGCCCTACCGGCTGGAAATGAGGAAGGCGCGGTTAGGCGGCGGCGGGGGATCGGGGGGCGAGGGAGTTTTTGAGGATGGCCTTGCCGTATTCGCGGTTCATCCGGGCAATGAAGTCAAGACTAATTTCCTTGGGACAAACGGCTTCGCAGGATCCGGTCACGGTGCAGTTGCCAAAGCCGGCGGCGTCCATGGCTTTGACCATGTTGAGGACGCGGCGCTCGCGCTCGGCCCGGCCCTGGGGCAGGGCGGCCAGATGGGAAACCTTGGCGGAAACAAAGAGCATGGCGGAGGCGTTTTTGCAGGCGGCCACGCAGGCGCCGCACCCGATGCAGGCGGCGGCGTCCATGGCCTTCTCGGCGGCGGTTTTGGGAATGGGCAGGGCGTTGCCATCGGGCGCGCCGCCGGTGTTGACGGAGACGAATCCGCCGGCCTGGATGATGCGGTCGAAGGCGGCGCGGTCGGTGATCAAGTCCTTGAGGACGGGGAAGGGACGGGCGCGCCACGGCTCGATGAGGATGGTCTGGCCGTCGTGGAAATGGCGCATGTGCAGTTGACAGACGGTGGTGCCGGCCCGGCCGCCGTGGGCCTTGCCGTTGATGACCATGGAGCAGGCGCCGCAGATGCCTTCGCGGCAATCGGAATCGAAGGCGACGGGTTCCTGGCCCCGGGCCATCAATTCCTCGTTGACCACGTCGAGCATTTCGAGGAAGGACATGTCGGCCAGGACGTTGGCGGCCTGGTAGGTGACGAACCGGCCCTGGCTTTGGGCGTCCTTTTGCCGCCAAACTTTGAGGGTCAGGTTCATTTGTAGCTCCGGGTGCTCATGTGGACTTGATCGTAGGCCAGCGGTTCCTTGTGGAGAACGGGCGGCTGGCCGGGGCCGGCGAATTCCCAGGCGGCGACGTAGGCAAAATTCTGGTCGTCGCGCAGGGCCTCGCCGTCGGGGGTTTGGAATTCGACGCGGAAATGGCCGCCGCAGGATTCGCGGCGATGCAAGGCGTCGAGGCAAAGCAATTCGGCGAATTCGAGGAAGTCGGCGACGCGCCCGGCGTGTTCGAGGGCCTGGTTCAATTCCTGGTTTTGCCCAGTGACCTTGACGTTCTTCCAGAACTCGTCGCGCAGGACGGGGATTTCGCGCAAGGCGGCCTGGAGGCCCTTTTCGTCGCGGGCCATGCCGCATTTTTCCCAGAGGATGGCGCCCAGTTGCTTGTGAAAGGAATTGACGGTGCGCTGGCCGTTGACGGCGAGGAGGCGGCGGGTGAGGTCGGCGACGCCGGCCCTGGCCTGCTGGAATTCGGGCTGGGCGACGGCGGGTTTGGGTTGTTTGGAGGTGGCCAGGTAATCGCCGATGGTGTAAGGAAGGATAAAATAGCCGTCGGCCAGGCCCTGCATGAGGGCGCTGGCGCCGAGGCGGTTGGCGCCGTGATCGGAAAAATTGGCCTCGCCGAGGACAAACAGGCCGGGCACGGTGCTCATCAGGTCGTAATCCACCCAGAGGCCGCCCATGGCGTAGTGGGCGGCGGGATAAATGCGCATGGGGACGCGGTAGGCGTTTTCGCCGGTGATCTTTTCGTACATGTCAAAAAGATTTCCGTAGCGTTCGCGCACGGCCGGCTCGCCCACGCGCTGGAGGGCGTCGGCAAAATCCAGATAAACGCCGCGGCCGCCCGGCCCGACGCCCCGGCCCTCGTCGCAGACTTCCTTGGCGGCGCGGGAGGAGATGTCGCGCGGGGCGAGGTTGCCGAAGCTGGGGTATTTGCGTTCCAGATAGTAATCGCGCTCGCCTTCCGGGATGTCGGCGGGAGGGCGAGCATCGCCTTTTTTCCGGGGCGCCCAGACGCGGCCGTCGTTGCGCAGGGATTCGGACATAAGCGTGAGCTTGGACTGATGCTCGCCGCTGACGGGAATGCAGGTGGGGTGAATCTGGGTGTAGCAGGGATTGGCGAAGGCGGCGCCCTTTTTGTAGGCGCGCCAGGCGGCGGTGACGTTGCAGCCCTTGGCGTTGGTGGAAAGATAAAAGACGTTGGTGTAACCGCCGGTGGCCAGGACCACCGCCTCGGCGGCGTGGGCGGTAATTTCGCCGGTGACAAGATCGCGCACAATGATTCCCTTGGCATGGCCGTTGACGAGGACCAGGTCGAGCATTTCGGTGCGGGGAAACATTTGGACGGTTCCGGCGGCGATCTGGCGGCAGAGGGCCTGATAGGCGCCGAGCAAAAGCTGCTGCCCGGTCTGCCCGCGGGCGTAGAAGGTGCGGGAGACCTGCGCGCCGCCAAAGGAGCGGTTGGCGAGCAGGCCGCCGTATTCGCGGGCGAAGGGCACGCCCTGGGCGACGCATTGGTCAATTATATTAACGCTGACCTGGGCGAGGCGATAGACGTTGGCCTCGCGCGCGCGGAAATCGCCGCCCTTGACGGTGTCGTAAAAGAGCCGGTACACGCTGTCGCCGTCGTTTTGATAGTTTTTGGCGGCGTTGATGCCGCCCTGGGCGGCGATGCTGTGGGCGCGGCGGGGGCTGTCCTGATAGCAGAAGGCCTGGACATGGTAGCCCAGCTCGGCGAGGGTGGCGGCGGCGGAAGCGCCCGCCAGGCCGGTGCCGACAACGATGATGTCGTGCTTGCGCTTGTTGGCCGGGTTGATCAGCTTGAGATCGAACCTGTGCTGGTCCCATTTTTGGGCGAGCGGCCCCGGGGGGATTTTGGCATCCAGTTTCATGGCGGCGAAATCTATCGGATCACTTTGAACCACACGGCCAGCGGAATGGAAATATAGCCGAGGAAAACGGCGAGCGATCCCCACCGGGCCAGACCGTCCAGCAGCGGCGAATAGGAATTCTTTTTCCAACCGAGGGATTGCCACATGGCGCTGGCGCCGTGGCTGAGGTGAAGGCAGAGCAGGCCGACGCCCACGATGTAAAACAGCGAGACCCACCGGTTGCTGAAACCGAGGATCATCATGCGGTAAATGTCGTGGCGCTTCTGGTCGTCGAGCAAGGAGTGGAAATCCCGGCCGGTCAGGCCCAAGGACGGGGCCTGCGCCATGACGGTGTAATGGAGCAGATGGTAAAGGATAAACACGGCCACAATCACGCCGCTCCAAACCATGGTGCGCGAGGCATAAGTGGCGGCGGTCGGCTCCCAATGGGCGTAATTGACGGGGCGGGCGGCGAGGTTGTCGCGCGTCAGGGCAGCGGCGGACCAAATATGGAGCAGGAGACAGGCGAGCAGGACGATGCGGGCCGGCCAGATGATTTCAAGATTGGACTGGAGGAAATGGCCGTAGGCGTTGATTTGGTCGGGACCGATGAAGATTTGCAAATTGCCGGCGAGATGGCCGAGGACGAACAGCACCATGACGGCGCCGGTGAGGGCCATGAGGTACTTCCGTCCGAGGGAAGAGCAAAATAAGTTGCGAATGAAACAAAACATGGCTACCTGGCGATTGCGGGCCAGAAAACTTGGCGAATTTACCGGCGCGGCAGGGCGAGGTCAACCGTCATGCGCGGCGGGGGCAAAGTATAAGGCGAGGCCATGAGCAGATGAAGACGCCTAATTGCCGGCTGCCGGGGCGCGTTTTGCGAATTTTCCGCTGTGCAAAACTTACGGCATCGCGGAGGCGGCGGCTTCACGACAGGAACAAGTCGGCAGACACGCCAAAGTGCCGCGCCAAAGTCCGCACATGATTGAGCGTCAGCTTGCGTTCCCCGCGCAGAATCATCGCCCCCAGCGTCCGGTGAACCTGCAGCAATCGCGCGAAGTCCGCCGCGGTCATGCTGTGTGCGTCCAGCAGGTGTTGTAATGCTTCCAAGCCGGTCACTTTGGGCGCGTCCACACGCTCCTTTTCGTAGTCCTCAATCAACCGGCAAAGCAGGTCGAAATAATCCTCCTGGTCTGGTGTCAGTTTGTGCCCTGCCATTGCGTCCGTGATTTCCAGAACATTCTGGAACTCCGCCTGGTCATGGATGGGGCGCGGCGGGAGTATCCGGCACAGTCCGGCGTAATCTTTTGGCAACCCGGCAAATTCAATGATGGCATGAGTCCTCTTCATAAAGTTTCTTTCCAGCAATCTTTGCTGTATTCAGCGTGCGTCATAAACCGCAGCGTATAGACGATCTGGCGGTTGAAATGGGCCGCGCCAATCAGCCGGTAGTCATTGCGGCGGATGTTGAAGATCAGCACCTGCCGCCCGCTGCGAACCTTCACGCCGTCGGTGTCTGGATAGGTCTGCCGCACGTCCATCAGGTGGCGCCAGGCCGCCTTTTTGACAAACTTGCGCCAGGCATCCAAGTGGCGGGCCGCCGGGGGATATTCCCGCCCTGCCGCCACGAGAAACGTCTCGTTGATGATGCGCACTGAGACAAATTGTATTCGCTCTCTGGATTTGTCAATCTCGAATCCAAGGGGAAGTTGTGCGCGACGGGCGCTACAGCGCATCGGCCAGGGAGGAGATTTGTTCGTTGGGGCGGGGCGGCTGGTTGCGGCGGAGGAGAAGGGCCTGGAAACCGGCGGCGCGGGCGGCGTCGAAGTCTTCCACGCGGTTGTCGCCCAGGTGGAGGAGGGCGGACGGCTCGGTTTGGAGCAGGTTGGCGGCGCGCTGGAAAATGGCGGGATGGGGTTTGGTGATGCCGACTTCGGCGGAGATGACGATGGCGTCGAACCATTTGGCCAGGCCCAATTGTTGCAACAAGGGACGAAGGCGGTCGTCCCAGTTGGAAATGGCGCCCAGTTTGAGGCCGCGACGGCGCCATTGTTCCAGGCAGGGCAAAACGTCGTCGTAAACGCGCCAGGCCGACGGGGAGGAGAACGCGGCGTAGAGGGCTGGGAAAAAGCTGCGGCTGGGCGGCGTTGCCACGAGGCCGGCGAAGATTTGGTCCACCAACGCGGACCAGCCGGATTGGGTATGGGAGAAATCTATTTTGTCCCGCCAAGCGGCGGCGAAGCGGCGGTTGAGGTCTTCGGGCGAGATCTGGAGTCCGTGGCGCGAGGCCACTTTCGCATAGACGTGGCCGACGGAAGGCCAGGGCTGGAGGAGGGTGCCGCCGACGTCCAGGGTGATGGCGCGGATGGGGACGGCGCCCGGCATGGCGTGAGTTCCGGCTTCGCCGAGACTATGGCGGAGAGGATGGATGGCGGAGAAGGGAAGGGAGGGGAGCATTTTTGGGGCAATTGGTGTTGGGGAAATAATACTCTAAGATTCTGAACGTCTGGATTGAGAATTGGTCATTGAGAATTTGTCATTGCTCATCGGATAGGCGGCAGGATGCCGCCTAAACCGGCAGCCAAGATGGCTGCCCTACGCAGATGCGGCGGCTTTGGCCGTCGCAATTCAGAGATTAAGATTAGGATTAAGATTAAGATCAGGAGGGGAAGAGAGGGCGGCGGATGGAAGATACTCGTTGAGGGCGCGCTCGGTCGAGGGAGGGACCAAGCCCAGGCTTTCCATGGCCTCACCAATGAAATGGATGGAGCCGGTGACGATGGTAAATTTTTCAGCCGACACGCGGGCGAAGGCGGCGGACAGGTCTTCGCAGGGAATGACGGCGGCGCGCGGATTGGCGTCGCGGCAACAACCGGCCAGCAACACCGGGTCGGCGGTGCG